>CAZNRQ010000051.1:0-1841 GCA_964574845.1 uncultured Bacteroidales bacterium | reverse complement strand
GACTTTATGGTTGTATAAAATGATTTTATGGTTGTATAAAATGACTTTATGGTTGAATCGACTAAGTTTTTAGTCCAATAAAAAAACTTGAAAGTATATAGCGTTTTAATAGAATCACTTAGGCCAATTAAAGATAGAATTTCATTATTTGTTGTCAACAAGTTTATGGAATTATCATAGCAAAAATAAAACATACGAATCTGCTTTTTTTTACCTGGTTTCAGCCAAGGTTTATATGCTCAATCTAAAATCAAAATCAAAAATGTTCAATCCGGTCTACACCTCACATAAAATCAACCACCAAGCCCGCCCTTTACGGCGGGCTTTTCTTTTTGTAAAATATATTTATGTCGGCACTCTTTATGGGGATAATTATTCCTTTTTATTCATTCATATTGTGCTTCTTATGGAATCCTTATTATAGCAGTAACCACCTCAGCTGCGCTTTTCAGGCACTCCAGGCACCTTAGGTCCGTAGGACTCCTTCGGAGCACTTCCACATGACATTTGCCAAAAAAATCATTGACATTTGTCTTTTTGTTATTTGTACAATATAACTTTAGTATTTTTGTAGGGAAAATCACATTCACAAAACCTTATGGCAGAAAACCGGAAATTCGACCTTATTATCGTTGGAGGTGGCATCAGTGGCACCGCTATGCTCTACACCCTTTGCAAATACACCGACCTGAAAAAGGTCTGTATCATTGAAAAATACCAGGGATTCGGTACGGTGAATTCATCCCACCTGATGAACAGTCAGACCCTTCATTTTGGTGATATTGAAACCAACTATACCCTGGCCAAAGCAACCACCGTAAAGCGTAGTGCGGATATGGTGAAGAACTATCTGGAAGCCGAGAAAATTGTCAATCCGGAAGCCAAACTTTTCAGCAAATATGATAAGATGGTGATGGCTGTGGGAACCAAGCAGGTGCAGGATCTGGATACCCGTTTCGAATCCTTCAGCAAACTGTTTCCCAAGCTGCGTAAGATTGGCCGCGAAGAGATAGGCAAATTGGAGCCACGTGTGCTGGAAGGCCGCGATCCCAACGAAGACTTAAGGGCATTGGTAACCGAAGACGGATATACCGTAGATTTTGGTGCCCTCAGCCGAAACTTTATTCAGAAAGCCCAGGAGCTGAATCCGGAACTGGAAATATTTCTGGAAACCAAGCTAAGCAAAATCACCGACCTGAAAACAAACTACAAGCTGGAAACCAACAAAGGTGTGTTCGAAGCCGAAGTGGTGCTGATCTGTGCCGGTGGTCATAGCATCGTTTATGCCAAATCATTGGGTTATGGAAAACACTTCGCCATTCTATCCATGGCCGGAAGTTTTTATACAGCTCCCAAGGTGCTGAATGGCAAAGTTTATACCATGCAGAACGATAAGCTTCCCTTTGCCGCCATTCATGGCGATCCTGAGGTGCACAATGCCAACGTCACCCGTTTCGGCCCTACCGCCAAAACCATTTATCTGCTCGAGCGCTACAACTACCCTACCTGGTTCGAATATCTCAAAGTGTTTGGATTTACGCCTAAGGCCATTATGACCTTATTCAAAATCGCCTCCGACTGGACCATACTGAAATATTTGCTGAAGAATTTCCTCTACGACCTGCCCTTCATTGGCAAGAGGTCATTCCTGAAAGAGATCAGAAAGATAGTGCCCAATATCAAAGCCTCTGAGATAAAATATGCCAAGCATGTGGGCGGCACCCGTCCTCAGATCGTAAACAACGACCTGAAGAAACTCGAGATGGGCGAAGCCAAACTGACCGGCCGCAACATCATCTTCAACATAACGCCTTCGCCGGGAGCATCTACCTGCCTGGGAA
>CAZNRQ010000050.1:10790-11893 GCA_964574845.1 uncultured Bacteroidales bacterium | reverse complement strand
TTCCATATCACCGGAATAGGAGATACCGATGGACATTGTTGCTAACCAGCCAGAGTTCGTCGCCTTTGTAGGTGATGGGCAGCAATTTTATTTCGGAAGGAAGCAATGGCACCGGAAGCCCGCCATCGTCGGCAGGTTTCTTTGCTGTTTGGCGCATAGAGGCCACGTCAAAATAAAGGTCGATTTTTTGGGGATTCGACTTAAATTTTTTCATCAGCGTGCCTTCGTCGGCATACAGAGCCTCGCAAACTTCAATGCGCAGAGGTTCCAGATCTTTCGACAGAATATTAATTTTTTTCATCAGTGCCACATGATCTTCGTAGACGGCCAGAATCTGATCATGAAAATCGAGTATATCAGCCTTGGTTGCAGCCAGTGGTGCTTCGCTTCCAATATTCGCAGACAGGGTGAGCAAAGCCTGAATGCGGGCAAATTGAGTGCCTTGCAAATAAGGAGTACGTTTATTTGGCAAAATGGCTTTGGCTTCGGGGGTATATTCGGGATGAACCGAATAGATAGCTACTTCCCAAACAGGAAGTTTTTCCTTGGCATAAACCCGAAACAATTCGAGCATTAGCTGAGTTTTGCCCTGAGAAGTATCAGCAATGCTTTTCCATTCGGGATATTTGGTACCCCATTTCTCATGTACCGGCTTAAAAAATAAAATCATGGCATCGAAATCCGCATCTCCGGCTTCGGCCTCGATCAAAGCAAAATGTTTTTCCTGAAGGGTGTTGGTGAGTTTAAAATTACCCTTTGTGACTGTTAAATGGCGATTTTTACCAAGATACTGACTCATATTTTCGATTTTAGAGGTGATACAACAAAAAATACAATCCAACACAATGAAGTCTCCCGACTTTTTCCAAATACAATGACAAATATAAGCTAATTTTCAGGCGTATGCAAGAAAAATCTTCATTATTTTACATGCAATGGACCATACATATTTTTTTGTCGGCAAAAAATTGTTTTTTGTACTTCAAATTTTATTACTGATAGGTTTCCAGTTTTCAGAAAGCACTCATAAATTTTATGGACGCAATTCCGGTTTTCGGAAAGCGCTCATAATTTTTATGGATGCAATTCCGGTTTTCGGAAAG
>CAZNRQ010000050.1:0-10690 GCA_964574845.1 uncultured Bacteroidales bacterium | reverse complement strand
CGGTTTTCGGAAAGCGCTCATAATTTTTATGGATGCAATTCCGGTTTTCGGAAAGCGCTCATAAATTTTATGGACGCAATTCCACGCGCCAGATTGCACTCATAATTTTTATGGATGCAATTCCAGTTTTCGGATTAGGCAAAAAAGGATTTTCATAAGGAAACCTACTGATTTTAGCAAAAGAATAACTTTGATCAATTAATTTAATAATTATCAATCCTCCCAAAAAAATCAGGAGAAATAATTTTCTTAGCTTTGCAAAAAAAACATAAGATGAAAAGGATTTTTCTTTGGTTTGTATCCTTATTTTTGATCAGCAGCCTGCAAGCGCAAGTGGTTATCGACAACAGCAGCATGCCGGTGCCCGGCGACACCATCAGGCGGCACACCACCAATTCGGTCAACAGCATTGATTATACCCTGACCGGAAGTTCGTATACCTGGGACTTTTCAGGAATAAATTCGCCCAATTCCACCATCGACACCTTTGTTAATGTCTTGTCGACCCCCATATTATATAATGTAGCCTTCAGCAATCCTTTCGATCAGGAACATCTGGCCACAGTGGCTTTCAAGCAAACCATGCAGAACATACCCATGTTGCAGATCAGCGACGGGTATTCGTTTATGAAGAATTCTTCCTCGCAGTATGCGCAGGTAGGCGTTGGGGTGAAGATCAGCGGAGTGGCAGTTCCTATGAAATTCGATAATCCTGAAATTCTTTATCACTTTCCCGTGACATTCGGCACCCGCGATTCGTCCGATTCCGAGTATCATGCCAGCATCCCCGGCTTTGGATATTATGGCGAAAGCCGTCACCGCGTCAATTTTGTCGACGGATGGGGCACTTTATACCTTCCGGGCGATACATTTGATGTGGTTCGCGTAAAATCGGTCGTAAAATATACGGATTCGCTCTTTTTAGATACCATTGGCTTTGGCTTTAACTTCCCCCGCACCGAAACCGAATATAAATGGCTCACCCCGGGCCATCACGAGCCCATTTTGCAAATCACCAAGCAAAACAATTTCATCACCGTAAAATATTACACCATTTTGCCTTTCGATTTTGGCATTGAAACCAATAATGGCGATCAGGGCATACAAATTTATCCCAATCCGGCCACTGACAAATTGACAGTAGTACTGCCTGAAAATTTGTCAGAAAATCTCGTTACCATTGTGGATATTACCGGGAAAGTGGTTTATCAGAAACTTTGTAAGAACACCGACAAAACAGATATCCCCTTAAACGATCTCGAAAAAGGACTTTACTTTATCAGGATATCAAACAACGAGCAAAGCTACTGCCGGAAATTTATAAAGGAATAATTTTCTTTTCGGAAAGACATTTTGAGAATTCAGGAGATTCTATTGAATTTCCCGCAGATTCCGCAGATAATCGCAGATAGAAATACTTCCAACAGTTAATCTGCGTAAATCAGCGAGATCAGCGGGAAATATATAATTGGCTGTTTATGTAAAATCCTCGATAATGAGGTTTTGTCATCAAAACCAGAGTTTAATATTATAAAATCAGGATTGATCCTCAATTATACATGCCCCTTCGCCCCGCATCAGTTTTCGGTATTTCAGCGAAGGCGATTCGATAAAGGCACCCAGTCCGAGGCGGCTCCATTTTTCGTCCACAATTTTAATGATATCATCATCCATGGCAATCACATTGGGCCAGTCGCGTGTAAAATAATCGTGCTTTTTCGTTTTAATTGTACCATCAATATGCAATCTCTTGAAAAAAACTTCTACATCCTTAGTCGGGTCAATATTATTCAGCACCAGCCATGCTACAAGATTCATGTCGTAAACATCAACAGCCTCATCCACATACACAAGGCACTTCACATTCTCTATCATTTCTTCACCCGAAAGGCGATCCGTAAGATCCAGCATAGAGAAATCGTCGCTTTTCTTAATGCTGATAATAAGTAATGAAATACCGAGTGGCACCAGTGATTCATTAATTCTTACAATTTCAGGACACCTTTCTGAAATTTTATCCCAATTAATCAATGTAGGGTGCTCAAGGTCCTGTGGCTCTCCGCAAGCATCAATGCCCAACTTGCCTGCAAAAGCAAACTTACGCGCCGAATGGTCCAACACATCGCTGGGTCCTTTCGACATGATGATATCTTCGTCAACATTCACTCTCGACGAAACGTAGCGGGCCAGGGCCATATAATCGGTCAATGGCTCCTTCATATCTACGGCCAAAATCACTTTCGTGAACATCATTTGACCGGCTCCCCACAAACCATTGATTATTTTCAGGGCCTGTCCGTCGAAATAAGGTTGAGTTTTAAAAATAACAAGATTATGAAAAACGCCCTCCACCGGCATATGGATATCCTCCACATCGGGATGCATGGTCAGGCGGATAGGGCCTAAAAATATACGTTCGGTAGCCTTACCGATATAAGCATCTTCCTGAGGCGGAATACCTACTATGGTTGCCGGATAAATGGCATTTCGGCGGTGAGTGATACAAGTAACATGAAATTTAGGGTAATAATCGGCCAGCGAATAAAACCCGGTGTGGTCGCCGAAAGGTCCTTCGAATATCAGTTCTTCCGTGGGGTCCACATATCCTTCTATCACGAAATCCACATCTTCGGGCACCATCAGATCGTTGGTAAGGCACTTCACCAGTTGCACCTTCTTGCGGCGCAGAAAACCGGCCAGTATATATTCGTCGAAATTATCGGGCAGCGGAGCCGTAGCCGAATAAGTATAAGCGGGGTCGCCGCCGAGGGTGACGCTCACAGGCATTCGCTTGCCGAGGCGTTTGTATTCGTTATAATGCCTGGCCGAATTCTTGTGCAGATGCCAGTGCATACCTGTGAGGTCTTTGCCAAACACCTGCATGCGATACATTCCTAAGTTGCGTGTTCCGTTAACCGGATCCTGGGTATGAACCACAGGAAGTGTCACGAATGGACCGCCATCCTGAGGCCAGCAGGTTAGCACCGGCAATTTTGTCATATCGGGCTCCGTCATCACCACTTCCTGACAGGCACCTTTACGGCCGACCTGTTTGGGCATCCACGAAGCTATTTCTTTCAGGGCAGGCAGCATTTTCAGCTTATCCCGCATACTGTTTTTCGGCGATGCTATCTTTTTGAACAATTCCTCAATATCCTGTTGCACCTGGTCCAGATTGCTTATGCCCAATGCCAGGCACATACGCCTTTCCGATCCGAAGGCATTGATCAGTAATGGGAACCCTGTCCCTGTGTTTTCAAAAAGAATAGCGGGCCCGTTTTTCTTCGAAATACGGTCGGTAATCTCCGTTATTTCGAGTCTGGGGGATACAAATTCTGAAACCCTGATCAACTCTCCTTCTTTTTCAAGAAGTTGTACAAAACTCTGCAGGCTGGAATAGGCCATAATTTTTTTCGGTAAAGGAATACTTAAATGAGAAAAAACGATTACTTTTGCACAAAATTAATAAAATACATTATGGAAAAGCATACAGGCATGATTACTTTTGGCGGAAACCCGCTCACATTAACCGGAGCATTGGTAAAGGTTGGTGACAAAGCAAAAGATTTTACCGTGTTGGCAAACGACCTTCATCCTCACAAACTGAGTGATTATGATGGAAAAATTAAAATAATTTCAGTGGTTCCTTCAGTGGATACCGGAATATGCGCAGCTCAAACCCGTCGTTTTAACGAAGAAGCAGCAAAAATGGAAGATGTTATCATTCTCACCATTTCCTGCGACCTACCCTTCGCTCTCGGACGTTTTTGTGCAGCCGAAGGCATCGACAAAGTGGTTACCTTATCCGATCATAAAGAAACCGATTTCGGTTTAAAATATGGCTTCCTCATCGACGAATTACGCATACTCGCACGCGGTATTGTTGTAATCGACAAAGCCGGAGTGGTTCGCTACGTAGAATATGTGAAAGAAGTTGCTTCACATCCTGACTACGACAAAGCTTTGGAAGCTGCAAAGAGTCTCTAAGAACAATTGGTTATAATGCAAAAAGCCATTTCCGCTTGCGGGGTGGCTTTTTTGTTTTTATAAGAGTCCCCTATACGTTCCTATTTCAGTATCAGTTTTAATTTATAGAGTTTCGGCCTGATGTGCAGTAGGCTTTTTCTTATCATTTCGTTGGTAAAGTAATATCCCGAATTCTCATCATGAGCTAAAGCCTCTGTTTGCTTTAAGAATAAATGCAGCTTTACGCGCTTCTGTTTTCCCGAAAAGAAATTTCGCCCTTCGAAATCCTTACATAACCAAAGGAAGGAATGCACACAAACCTTTTTTATATCATACCCTATCAACACCAGGGTGCGGGTATCTTCGTCATAATCCGCATCAGTTATAAGACCTTCCGAATTAAAAGAATCCACAGGACTGATCATATATTTGCCGGGATATTTGGGAAGAGCATACACACAGGTCTTATGATCCGCCCAATTTTTCGAGAACAGGTACAGACTGTCTCCTATCGCACAAAAAGCTTCGCAGTCGAAATTATGTCCGTTCATAGGAAGCTGAAAATCTCTTTGGTTAGAATAAGAAAACTGAATAACTTCAGCCTGAACCGTATCTTTAACCATATCCTTTTTCGACACCTTCAGAATTTGCAGATCGCGGCGCTTTCCGAAATTATTCCCGAAATCGCCTATATAAACCCAATCTTCATCCTGTGTCAGGGCTTCCCAGTCATTATTGAGCGCATTAGAAATAAAAACCTGTCTCAGTATCTTTCCACTATGGGTATCTATTTTGTAAAGAAACGGAGGATTGCCACCATCGTTCAAAGTCCAAAGACCATTATCAAAAAAGATCAGACCGGAGGACTCCGTAATTTCCTTGTCAATCTTATTTGAAATGACGCTGTGTTTACTTCTGACTTTCAAACCCTTCATTTCAGCACCTACCTGCTGGCCATAGGATAGATCAAAAAACCAAAGTGATAATAAAAAATAGAGAAATACTTTCTTCAACATGAAACAAAGATAATCATTGAAAACCAAATTTGATAATGGCCGTTAATTTCGTCGGAAAATAAAAAAGACCCTTCGTAAAAACGAAGGGTCTTTCAAAAAGTTTTCAGTAAGTTTTACTGACCTAAATATGCTTTCAGCAATTTGCTGCGCGAGGTATGTTTCAGGCGGCGTATTGCTTTTTCTTTGATCTGACGCACGCGTTCGCGGGTCAGGTCAAATTTGGTAGCAATTTCTTCGAGTGTAAGACCGTGAGCCATACCCAATCCGAAATAGAGGTTGATAACATCTCTTTCTTTCTCAGTCAGGGTAGACAACGAGCGTTGGATCTCGCGTGACAGCGATTCGAACATCAAACCATTATCCGTATTCGGACCGTCTTCGGTCATGTAAACATCAATGAATTTGGTTTCTTCATCCTGGGCCAAAGGAGCATCCATAGACACGTGGCGTGTAGATATTTTCATCACGGCACTAATCTTTTCCTGAGGAATATCAAGCGACTCTGCCAATTCGTCAGGCAAAGGAGGACGTTCGAATTTCTGCTCCAAACGCGACATCTCTTTCGAGATACGGTTCAACGAACCCACCTGATTCAAAGGCAGACGAACGATACGCGATTGTTCGGCCAAAGCCTGTAAAATAGACTGACGAATCCACCATACAGCGTAAGAGATAAATTTAAATCCACGTGTTTCGTCAAATCGTCTGGCAGCTTTTATCAGACCCAGGTTCCCTTCGTTGATAAGGTCAGGAAGGCTTAAACCTTGGTTTTGATATTGTTTGGCAACTGAAACAACGAAACGTAAATTAGCTTTGGTAAGTTTTTCGAGAGCAACCTGACTACCTGATCTGATCAGTTGGGCCAGTTTTACTTCTTCGTCAGCTGTGATGAGCTCTTCACGTCCAATCTCTTGCAGATATTTATCAAGAGAAGCTGTTTCACGATTCGTAATAGATTTTGTAATTTTTAACTGCCTCATAGTAACGTTTTTGCGAATATTTAATTATAAATCAACAGATTATGAATTATTCATTAAATCGGGGTACAAAGGTACTCTTTTTTTCGGTATTTTGACAATATATTTACTGTTAGATTAAATAATTTTCTATTCACAATAAAAACTTACAATCCGAAAGCATAATAAGCCTGCATTCCGTTTGTATAAACACCTTCAATCAGAGTACCGCCTTTTTTGTTAGACAAATATCTGTTGACATCCTCTGCTGATTTAACCGGTTTATTATCAATACTGGTAATAATAAAGTTTTCTTTTATCCCTGCTGAAGCTAGTTTTCCTTTTTCGAGTTTTGAAATCTTCACACCGGAATCCAATCCCAGGCGGTTCTTCTCATCATCACTGATATCGGTAAAAGTAGCCCCCAGCATTTTAACATTTGATCCTTCACCCGGAGCAAGAACTGCAGTTCCACCTTCACGATTTTCAAGCGTAACAGTAGTAGTTCTTTCTATATCATCATGCAATAAAGTGACCTCTATCTTGTCACCCGGACGATGACGTATCAATATCTCTTTTAGTTCAGACTGGCTGTTCATAGCAACCCCGTCAATCTTAGTAATAATATCTCCTTTGCTAATCCCTGCTTTGGCAGATGCACTATTTTCGTAGACCGAAACAACATACACACCCTTGATCACTTTAATGCCTTTTGCTTTGGCAAGATCGCTGTCGATATCCGAAAAATTGATTCCCATAAAAGCTCTTTGCACTTGACCAAACTCTATCAGATCGGCAATAACTTTTCTCACTATATTTGAAGGAATAGCAAAAGAATATCCGGTATAAGATCCGGTATTGGAAGCAATAGCCGCATTTATACCCACAAGATCTCCGTCCACATTGACCAACGCACCTCCGCTGTTGCCAGGATTCACCGCAGCATCAGTTTGTATGAAGGATTCTACAGAAGTTTTGTCACCCAGGATATTAATATCTCTAGCTTTTGCGCTCACTATACCCGCGGTAACCGTAGAGGTCAGGTTAAAAGGATTTCCTACCGCCAGCACCCACTCTCCTACTTTAACAGCATCCGAATTTCCGTAAGTAATATAGGGCAGACCGGATTCCTCAATTTTGATCAAAGCAAGGTCAGTTCCCAGGTCGGAGCCTATCAATTTGGCAGTGTAAGTTCTTTTATCATTAAGTGTAACTTCTATCGTAGAAGCATCACTGACCACATGGTTGTTGGTGACAATATATCCGTTCTCCGAGACCAAAACTCCCGAGCCGGCAGCCTGAAAGGTTTGATTCCCGTTGGGGCGCTGGAAGAAATTAAAAAACGGATCGTAACCAAAATACTGATCGTAATAAGAGTTCTTATAATTATACTGGGTCTTGATATGAACCACAGCATGAACCGTTTTCTCTGCAGCTGTAACAAAATCCGGACCCGTGACAGGATATGAACCGCCCGTCAACGAAGCCTGATGCACCGGTAGCTGATTTTCAAAATAGGTTTGTTTCTCGTAAGTCTTACGATCAATGAAGCGAAATGCAAAAACTGTAATCAAACTGCTGATTACTGCGACAACAATGGTTAAAACACTTTTTTTCATAGTTAATTTTTTTTTGGAAAGTTTTACATCAAATTTTATACCGTAGCCATTTTTCTGACAAAGATGCAAAACGCACAAAAAAAGTTAATATTGTAGGGTATTTGTTAAAAAATGTTAATACTATTTGCTTATTTTATTACTATCTTTGCAAAAGATTTTATCGTTTTAACGAATTTAATGTCCCATGAGTTACAAAGTTAACAAAGTAATTTACCTCTTACTAGGAATGGTTCTTGGTTTTTTTGTGGGTGGAGGCATCATTTGGTGGCAGATTCAGAAGAAAAATATCACCGAAAAAGAAACAAGCATCACGGAAAATGATAATTCAAATCAAAATGTCAACACCAATCTGACAGCAAACAAACTCTCCTTAAAAGAAAAATACAAGTCGCAGCTTATTAAGTATAAGATACCCGATACCTTTATCGACAGCCTGAAACTGGATTCTACCACACTTACTCTGGAGCAATTGATAGCACTTTATCAGAACGAAACCATTGATACCGCTGATTTGGGGAAATCCTATGACAATATTGTCATCTCAAAAGATGAGCTATTATTTACGAGGTTAGTAAAAGTTTCCGGGCAATATCAGGGCGTAAATGACTCCTATGAATTAGATTCTGTGCTCACTGATCAAAGAAACTCACATAAAAAGGATCCCAAAAATATCAGGGTGGAATTCTGGCGTTCTCCAATTAATTATAAAGGCTACAAATTAGATGATGTCAAGCTGGTGGTATTTGGCTTGCTCGAATTCAACAACCTATCGCTGGTAGGCCACGATAATGATCTCTTCATTAGGTACAACAAAGAATATTATCTGATTGACCCCACCGACGATTTCAAATCATTTACTCCTTTAAAAAACAGCGCTCTTATAAAAGAACTGAATTCTTTATGACCCTTAGTTTTTCGAAATACCATGGGGCCGGGAACGATTTCATCATTATTGATAAAAGGAACGGGGAATTCGCTCAGGATACTCATCTGATTCATTTTCTATGTGACAGACGATTGGGCATTGGAGCCGATGGCCTCATGCTGATCTCGGAACACGAGTCATTGGATTTTTCCATGAAGTATTTTAATGCTGACGGCAAAGAAGGAAGCATGTGCGGCAATGGCGGGCGATGCATCTCGGCCTATTTTTATCATAATTTTGCACCAAAAAAAATCCTCTCTTTTCAAGCCATTGACGGCGAACATCATTCAGAGATACTGAATACTGATAATAATCTCACACAGGTGCGCCTTCAACTATCTAATGTGGACCATGTGAACGAAATTGATGGGGGCTATTTGTTAGATACAGGTTCTCCGCATTTCGTAAAGTTTGTTGATCATGCTGACAGCATAGACGTAAAAACAACAGGAAAAAAACTGCGCTATAGTCATTCCTTTGCCCCGGGCGGAGTCAATGTGAATTTTGTGGAATTCCAAAACGACAAACTCTATGTCAGGACATACGAAAGAGGGGTGGAAGATGAAACCTTATCCTGCGGAACCGGAGTCACAGCATCGGCTATTGCGGCATCACTCATTAAGGGGCTGTCAGATTTTGACATCACTACCCGTGGTGGAAATCTCAAGGTTTCTTTTCAGAAAAACGGAAATTCATTCCATAATGTCTGGCTGACAGGTCCCGCGACCTTTGTTTACGCAGGCCATATAGAAATATAGTTTATGAGATCCTCCAAAGTTCTATTACGCGCACTCGAACCTTCCGATATTGATTTTATCTTTCAATTGGAGAATGACCCTGCCAACTGGCATGTCAGCAATACCCTGGCTCCATACTCGCGCTATGCTATTGAGCAATATATACTAAACTCGGAGAACGACATTTTCACCCAAAAACAACTCAGACTGATCATAGAATCAACCGATTCAAACGAGCCCAAAAGAATTGGATGTATAGATCTCTTTGAATATGACCCCTTGCACAAAAGAGCCGGAGTAGGAATTATTATCATATCAGAAGAACAGCAGAAAGGCTATGCTTCGGAATCGCTATCGCTGCTTATCGAACATTCATTTACTGTTCTGGGCCTGCATCAGCTGTTTTGTAATATTTCTATAGATAATCGTACAAGCCTCAAACTATTCGAACATCACGGTTTCGTTTCCTGCGGAGTGAAAAAAGACTGGATTTTTTATAAGAATGAATGGAAGGATGAAATTATGCTCCAATTGATCAACCGATGAACTATGGCCGGAAAAACCAAGAAAAGTAAAAACTCAGGAAAAAAACACAGCTCCCGTAAAAATCTGGTTCGGGGCATACTCACACTCATCCTTGTTCTGTTGATAGGCGGCATCGCGATAGGGTATAAGTATTACAACCTTATATACCGCACCAATGTTGACCTGGGCTGTAAAGAAACCACCTACATTTATATTCACACGAACTCAGGCTTTGATGACGTAAAAAAGATACTTTACCATGAAAACTACATCATGGATAAAGCTTCGTTTGAGTGGCTGTGCGAAAAGAAAGGCTATAATGTAAAAGTGAAATCGGGGCGCTATTTGCTAAAGAACCACATGAGCAACAACGAACTCATCAATATGCTTCGTGCCGGAAAACAAGAACCTGTTAAACTTACCTTCAATAATATCCGAACCAAACAGCAATTTGCCGGTAGGATAGGAAAACTGATAGAGGCTGATTCAGCTTCGCTGATAAACCTGCTAAATGATGAAGACTTCCTGAAAAAGTACGGGTTCAACACCGAAAATGTGATGTGCATTTTCATTCCCGATACTTATGAGATTTTCTGGGATACCCCAGCCGAAAAATTCTTCGAGAAAATGCACGATCATTACCAGAAATTCTGGAACGAAAGCCGCAAACAAAAAGCAGCTGATATGGGTCTGAAACCTACCGAAGTAATTATTCTCGCCTCCATTGTTTATCAGGAAACCAAAAAGAAAGACGAAATGTCGCGGGTAGCAGGAGTTTACCTCAACCGCATCCAAAAGAAAATGCCTCTGCAGGCCGACCCTACTGTTATTTTTGCTTTGGGCGATTTTTCTATAAAACGCCTGTTGAATTATCAACTCGAAATCGAATCACCTTATAATACCTATAAAAATTTAGGCCTGACTCCGGGTCCTATCTGCCTGCCGG
>CAZNRQ010000049.1:9223-11894 GCA_964574845.1 uncultured Bacteroidales bacterium | reverse complement strand
TCATTTGGGTTGTTAAACCTATTATGAAAGATTTTGGATAAATTGCAATCGTTTTAAAATTCTGAGGGGTTAAGGACAGTCCTATCCCAAACATAATAAAGCCTAAAACACAACTTATTAAAATATCAATAAACGAATATGAAGATAATTCCATTAGAAAAAGTCATTATTAATCTCAATTGTCAAAAAAATAAGCCAAACCTTTTAATAATTTGGCTTATTTATATAAAAAAATGGAATTCCTTAGTTTATGCAACCATTACTGCATCCTGGTGAAAATCCACCGCTATCTGATATTTTTTCCCAACTTCTTGTTTTGGAAGATGTATTGAATACTAATCTTCCTTTAATCCAATAATAAGTGCCAGAAATAGATCCTGTCCATGACGCCATCATTGTAATTGTAATATTGCCAGTCAATTTACTAATTCTTGTTTGGCACGAGCCATTTTCATCAGCATCCCAATATACTTGTGCTTTCAAATTGTTACCACCCCATCTGGAGCAACAACTCATTAAATTAGCGGCTGCTTGATTAGCCAAATCTTGAATTTCAGATCGAACATCTGGGTCATTTTTTAATTCGGAACAATCTTGTGCTTTAGCACAAAATGTCCATACTAACATAGAAAAGATTAAAAAAACTTTTTTCATAATAATGATTTTTAGTTTAACGTTTATTTATAATTTTAAAAATTAGCAACATGCTATTATCAAAATGAGTAATATTATTCCTATAACTAGTCCGAATATACATCCAATCCCTTGTCCAATACCATCTGCAAGTCCCATTATTTGTTTTTTTTAAATTTCATAAAACTTATTATCATATTTCTACCAACTTTACTGAAAAATGAAGCATTCTCAGAATCCACTATTTCACCGTTTTCATCAATTTCATAATCTGATTTAGTAGTTTTGATTTTTATCCCAGAGTAATTTTGAAGTGCTTCAATTATTAATGCATATCCATTGACACCTGTTATTTTTTTCCAAAATGATGGAATGCACTCATTAACTAAATCATAAATTAGAGTTTCCACATAATAGTCACCTTTATGCTTTTCCATAATAACAAATCTATCATTTGTAACATCTTGAATATAATCAGGTTCATATTTTTGTGTTAAAATATTACCCATACGATCAATAACACATGGTTTTTCTTGAAAAAATGTTGTTATGAAATTATTGTTTTCTGAAAAGCCAGTGCCTCGCATAAAATAATAATCATCAAATCGAGTATTTATAATAATTTTACCTGCTTTATCCATAAATCCACACTTTCCATCTTTTTTAACAGGTATTCTATCATTTTCAATTGAGGATGGATAATAAAATGAGATTTCATCATAAACAATATCGCAAATAAGTTGACCATTATTATCAATAATACCGTACATATTATTTGCCATTACTCTTCGTAATCCAACAATTGGAGTATCATCTATGAGTTTGTATTCCATAATTAAAATTCCTTAATCATCATAAACTGTTTTATATTTTGTAACCTCCTTAGCAACAGTAACAGTTGGTGGAGTAATTCCCCAATTATCAATTTTTACATCTGCTTCAAAGCTGAAAGGATTAATTTCTTTTTCACATGAGATTTCTTTCGCACTACCTGCTGGTATAAATTCTTCAGCGTTAAATTCAATTTTATCACCTTGACAAGACATTGTGGCATAGAGCTTAAATACTCCATTATAATTAGTTGTATTTGTAACAGTACAATACACTTTCATTTTGGGATTACTAACAAATCCGGCAAGAATAGCATCGGTTCTATGATGGTATAAACCGTCTTTTACAATATATTCCAAGGTCACTTCCTGTTGTTCAATAACAGTAAATGCTTCTTTATGACTTTTTCTTTCGGTTTCGCCACATGATATAAAAAAGGCCATCAGTATAAATGATGCGAAGAGCAACAAAGTCTTTTTCGATATCAGAAAAATGATTTCCGATTTATTAATAATTTTCATAGCACTCAGATTAATAATTCACTTCTTCAGTTTTAGAGCTTAATTTTAAAAAGGTTCCAAAAACACCCAGATATTTTTCAGTGGTTTTCACATCATAAGACATTCCACCTGCATTGTGCTTAGCTTTATGAACTGAAAAAATCAAATAATTATCTCTTCCAAGATTATCATAAGAATATACAATGGTTCCCATGCGACCGGATTCTTTTTGACAATATTCTGTAAAGTCATCTTTGCCCGGATTAGTCAATATCATTATGATTGCCACAATCCCAAGCATAATAATACTATAATGTTTTTTAGTCATTTTTTTATTATTTTATTAATTTAATCTGTTTTTAAGTGGTTTCTGGTCTCCATTATTATTTTAATCCATTAAGTACCTTTTTCAATAAAAAAGACGTGGAACTAAACTACATTCGTCTTTGAGGTTCTCGCGAAACCCGACTAGCAAAATAAGTTAAGCCCACGCCTTGGCGTGAGCATTAACATTTTATACCTTGTTAGTCTAAAAATTTGCGAGATTTCAAAGACAAGAATAAAAGCTAACGCTTATAATCTTTATTAGATGTTGCAAAGAACGATTTTTTGATATTTCCTAAATTATTTCAAGACAATTATAATTCTTTATTCTTTTATTTTAAATATTAATCAATTTGTCAAAAAAAAACTCCCGAAGTTTTTTC
>CAZNRQ010000049.1:0-9213 GCA_964574845.1 uncultured Bacteroidales bacterium | reverse complement strand
TATCTCCTCAAATCACTTCATCTATCGCAATCTCTCCATCCTCCGTATTACTTTCATTCGCCACAAACAAAAACACCTTATCAGGGTAGCAAAGTTCAACAGAATTCTGGGTAGCTTCATCACCGCCAACAATCTTCCATTTTTCAGCCGGAACCGTTGCTGGCACATCCGGTGTAGCCTGTGTCCAATAAACCAAATCACCATTTCCTAAATTGCTGAACAAATAAATCTTTCCTTCCTCTAATTTAAAAGGAATAGCAAGTATTTTCAGCATCGGAACCTTAATATCAAATTCGCCCGGTGTTCCTGTGCCTTCGCCGCCGCTGCTTTTTCTGTGGCCTTGCAAATGCAGTTTGCGGCACTTGCGATATAAAGTAAAGAAATAAGGATTCTTTTTCTTAAACGGTTTGGCAGCCAAATCCAGTTTATTTTTCATAAAATCAACCAACTCATGATACTTTTTATCTCTGAAAATAATATCAGCATCATTTGTTTTTATATGCTCTTCAGGTTTATTCATTTCTGCGCTAAACTTGGTAAGTGTATCCTGCAATGTAGTCAGGTCGGCAGGCAAATAACCATGGTCAGCAAGGTTAGTAATATCTATTTCCCCAATCTTTTCGATCAGGTTTTCACCAACCATTATCAATTCCTTACCACCCAAATTCGACAGGTCGGTAGGTGTATAATGTGCCAGGTCTATCAGCAGATTACTATTTCCTTCTGCACCCCACGATCTGATGGAATCATATCCCAATTCAATTTCAACAGTAACTAAATCTCTTGTAACCTGTTTATCTTTTGCCAGCCCGGTCATTTGGAAAAGCACTTGTTTATTAGCATGAACAAGGTCTTTTAAAATCAACTTACCTTGTGCAACACGGGTTACAAAAATAGGAACCACTGTTAATGAACTTGCATTGGCATCACATGCACTAAATACGACTTCGCATGATCTGATGTAAATTTTCTGAGTATCGTTCATGATTTTTCGAATTAAGTTAAAATAATTTTGTCAAAAATCACTGAGCTATTAAAAACGCTACAGCTCAATGACAACAAATATACTAGTATTAATTTGGGAAATGCAAGGTTTTTTTTCATTTTGGGCAATTTTTTTTCAACAAAAAAACAATAAACTTTGTAATTACTTTATAATAAACTATATAAAATCACGTAATGGTTTAAAAAAATTTTATGCTAGCGTGCATTTTTAATATGTTCCAAACAATAAATCATCCCAATCATATTGTTCGACAATATCCAAAGTATCATTTTTCCATCCTTTAGGAAAAGAGGCAAAGAAAAATGATATAAGTAAAAGCCCGGTTCAGACATTTCCTCAAACTGCCATTTTGTCATACCCGCCCCCTCCTAATCAAAAACCTACCCTCCCCATTCACCATAGAAGTCTCGTTTCTTTGTCAAATTTTATATATTATTGTATATCTGCACGTTAAAACAAAACATGCAGCTTTTTATAGCAATCCCGAACCCAATTAAAGCAAAAAGGAAAGCAACTAGAGTATGATTTCTCCATTTTAAAGTAAAAAGGGAAGCGATTTATAGTAAAAAAGCAGCCAAAAAAGCAATCTGGAACGAGATTACAGTAAAAAGGAATGCATATCAAGTAAAAAGGGAAGCATTTTAAGTAACAAGGTAAGCCAAAAAAGTGTTATTGCAAGGTCATATGTAAAAATGCAAAGTGCAAAAGCATTCTGGGAAGGCGCTAAAGTAAAAAGGTAAGGTGTTATAGTAAAAAGGCAAGGTTTTCATGTTCGCTGGAAAGGCGGTTATGTAAGAGGAATTCTGCCATTATGTCAGAGGCAACCAAAAAAAGTAAAAATGTAACCTAAAATAGCAATCCCGAATGCATAAATTCAAAAATTCTTATGGCTGGTGGCTTTTGGCTTGTGGCTATGGACAACTAATGACAATGAATGACTATCAATGACCACTAATGACTTCTTGTGGCTTATGGCTATTGGCTTGTGGCTTGTGGCAAAAAATCTATTATTGTTTACCATTTTAATTTATTAAGAGATTCAATGTCTATGGTATGGGTCGAGCGGTAGATCATTACCAACAAGGCCAGTCCGACGGCCACTTCGGCTGCAGCTACCACCATAATAAAAAATACAAATATCTGTCCTGCGGGGTCGTTTCTATAGGCAGAAAATGCTGCCAGCAGCAGGTTTGCAGAATTGAGCATGAGTTCGATAGACATAAATATAACGAGAGCGTTTCGTTTTACCAATACCCCTATGACGCCGATGGCAAATAATGCCGAGCAAAATATAATGTAATAGTCCAATGGAACGATGTGCATATTATTTACGATTTCGGGCATAGGTGTACATTTTAATAAATATCTTTTTTCCCTATCATCACAGCTCCCACCATGGCAGCTAAAAATAAAACCGATGAAAGCTCAAAAGGCAATAAGTAATCTTTAAACAATATTATTCCGAGATTTTTAACCAAACCAATCTGAGTCAAAGTCGGATCCTTAATCACCGTCATATCGTAAGTCCTGAAGATCGCAACCAAAGTGAGCAATAAAATGCTTCCGGAAATAACCGCAGCAAATTTCACCCACCGGGGTTTCTGAAACTCGTTTTTTACATTCAGATTGAGCAACATGACCGTAAACAGGAATAAAACCATGATAGCCCCCGCATAAACAATAATATGAACCACAGCCAAAAACTGTGCATTCAGCAGTATATAATGACCTGCAATGGCAAAGAAACACAAAGTCAGATACAGTACGCTGTGGATGGGCTTTTTCGAAATCAATACCATCAATGCCGAGTAAATGGCAAGGATAGATAGAAAATAGAACAGGTACTGAGAGAACATTTTTGCCTTTTATTAATTATTATGTGTTTGATTCTTGTCCTTTTTAAACTCCAGCACTTCTTTGGTTTGTCGCATGCTTATGTCAGTTCTTTTATCAAGAGGTTCCAGAAGCCTGTCTTTTCCAAATATAAAATCATTTCGCTGATAATCGGCTGAAATAATTTCATTGGTAAGGAAAATGGCTTCTTTCGGGCATGCTTCCTCGCACATTCCGCAGAATATGCAACGCAACATATTGATCTCATAAACCCTGGCATACTTTTCCTCTCTGTAAAGATGCATTTCATCAGCTTTCCTTTCGGCCGCGATCATGGTAATGGCCTCCGCCGGACAAGCCAGGGCACATAATCCGCAAGCGGTACATCTTTCTTTTCCTTCATCATCCCTTTTTAAAACGTGCTTCCCCCTATACACTTCCGGTATGGGCTTTTTAACCTCAGGATACTGAACCGTTACTTTCTTTTTGAAAAAATGACTAAAAGTAATGTACAATCCATGTAAAATTGCCGGAAAATATATTTTCTCCAGAAAGGTCATTTTTTTATTGGAAACGACTTTTCCGCGATTGGTGAATGATTTTATGTTCTGGTTTTCGGTCATATTACCATCCATGATTTTTTAACATTATGACTAAACCAGTAATGATCACGTTCAGAATTGCGAGAGGCAATAAAGTCTTCCAACCCAGCCGCATCAACTGGTCGTATCTGAATCGGGGCAAGGTCCATCGTATCCACATGAACAAAAACACAAACAATGCGATCTTAATAAAGAATACAATAGTCCCAACCCATGCCAATGCATTATGCGACAGACCCAACTGATCCATGAAGGGGAAATTATACCCGCCAAAAAATAAGGCAGAGATCATGGCCGCAGAGATGAACATATTGATGTATTCCGAAAATAGATAGAAACCCAGTTTCATACTACTGTATTCCGTATGATACCCGCCTATCAACTCTGTTTCACATTCCGGCAGATCAAATGGAGAGCGGTTGCACTCAGCAAAAGCGCAAACTGTAAATAACAGAAATCCCAATGGCTGATACCATACATTCCAGTTAAAGCCATGCTGTTGCTGAACGATCTCATTCAGACTTAATGTGCCCGACATCATTACTACAGCAATAATAGCCATTCCCATGGCCAACTCGTAGCTTATCATCTGGGAAGCAGCCCGCACAGCACCCATCAAAGCATATTTATTATTGGAAGCCCAGCCTCCTATCATGATGCCATAAACACCAATAGATACTACTGCAAAAACGTACAATATTCCGATATTGATGTCGGCAACCTGCAAAATGTATTCCGTTCCGCCAATAATAATGCTGCTTCCCCATGGGATAACGGCACTGGTAAGCAAAGCAATAAGCATAGTCAGAGAGGGTCCTAATATGTATAGGAATTTATCAGCCGTGTTGGGCATAAACTCCTCTTTAAAGAAGAGTTTCAGACCGTCGGCCAATGGTTGAAAAATACCATAAATGCCTGCTCTGTTAGGTCCCAACCTGTCCTGAAAGAAGCCTGCCACCTTGCGTTCGATGAGGGTGGCATACATGGCAACCACCAGGCTTATCAACAAAATGATCACGGCTAATATCAGTTTATAAAATATCACTTTATTGTTCTTTTACTTGTCTCATTTATTCATTTTCCGGTAAAGCATCCATTTTTTCTCCCAGAGGATCGATAACGGAAGGTGTTATTACATCCTCATAATGATTCTGACTTATTACAGAATGTCTTTTCACTTTTCTAGGGCCTTCAATGATCCAGTCGTTAATTTCTTTCTTTTCAAAACGGCATTCGTTGCAGATAAATTCTTCCAGTTCTCCATACTTGTCTTTACTCCCGGTGATGCGGTAAACTTCATTGCCTCTCATCCATGCGGTAACCTTGCCTGAACATTTCTTACAATCGCGGTGGGCATCCATAGCGTTTAAGAACCAAACACGGTTTTTAAACCGGAAGGTCATGTCAGTTAGTGCACCAACCGGACACACATCAATGACATTTCCCGAAAAGTCGTTATCAATAGCCTTTTCAATAAAAGTAGAAATTTCAGACACATCACCTCTGTATAAAATACCATGAAGACGTTTATCAGTAAGCTGATCGGCAGTGTACACACAACGATAGCAAAGTATGCAACGGTTCATGTGCAGTTTGATCAGGTTACCAATATCGATCACATCGAATTCGCGTTTTGCTTCTTCAAAGCGGCTTTCCTCCTTACCATTATCGTAACTCAGATCCTGCAGATCGCACTCACCGGCCTGATCACATACGGGACAATCCAAAGGATGATTGATAAGCAAAAACTCAACAATGGCTTTTCTGGCTTCCAGCACTTCGGGAGATGTTATGTTTTGTACCACCATTCCATCCTGAACAGGAGTGCGGCATGAAGCGACCAACTTAGGCATGGGTCGGGGATCTTTTTCGGAGACCTGGGCTACTTTTACCAAACAGGTTCTGCATTTACCACCTGAGCCTTCCAGTTTTGAATACCAGCACATGGCAGGAGGAACCACATCGCCGCCTATCAAACGGGCCGCCTGAAGAATGGTAGTTCCTTCTTCTACTTCAATGGGATTATTATCGATAGTTACTTTCAGCATTTTGTTAATCTATTAAGCCTGAACTAAATAATTATGAATTGAACCATGTTTACTATTTTTTACAATTTCGGGATGGGTTACATGAAATTCAAATTCTTCCCTAAAATGCCTTATGGCCCTTGCCACCGGCCAGGCTGAAGCTTCGCCCAGTGGACAAATGGTATTCCCTTCTATCTTACCTGCAATGCTTACGAGCAGATCGACATCCTTCATCCGCCCCTGCCCATTCTCTATGCGCCACAATACCTTTTCCATCCAGCCGGTTCCTTCGCGGCAGGGAGAACACTGACCACAGGATTCATGATGATAGAAACGGGAAAAATTCCAGGTATTGCGCACAATACAGGCATCCTCATCGTACACTATAAAACCTCCCGAACCCAGCATGGTACCGCTGATAAATCCTCCGTTATCCAAAGATTCGTAAGTCATCAGGCGTTGCTCACCATTGGAGGTTTTCAGAATCAAATGTTTTGGCAATATGGGAACCGAGGAACCTCCCGGTATCACAGCTTTAAGTTCCAGGGAATTCTTTATTCCGTCGCAATAATCTTTGGAATAGATAAATTCTTCTACAGGCAGTCCCAGTTCTATTTCGTAAACCCCCGGTTTGTTGATATTGCCACAGGCGGATATCAGTTTGGTGCCGGTGCTTTTGCCAAATCCAATCTTAGCATATTCTTCACCACCTTTATTAACAATAAATCCCACATTGGCGAGTGTTTCCACATTGTTGACCACCGTCGGGCAATCGTACAAACCCACCGATGCTGGAAAGGGAGGTTTGATCCTGGGGTTGCCTCGTTTTCCTTCCAGTGATTCTATCAGGGCTGTTTCTTCGCCGCAAATATAAGCTCCGGCGCCCGGATGTACAAAAATATCAAGATGATATGATGTACCTAAAATGTTTTTTCCCAGAAAACCTTTCTCGTAAGCCTCTTTTATGGCCTGATTGAGAATTCCAATTATGTATTTGAACTCGCCCCTCACGTAAATGTAAGCCGTATTGGCACCCAGAGCATAGCTGGAACAGATCATTCCTTCTATCAGCAAATGAGGGATCTTTTCCATCAGATACCTGTCTTTGAATGTGCCCGGTTCGCTCTCATCAGCATTGCAGATCAGGTAGCGGGGTTTGTTGCTTTTCCTGTCGAGAAAACTCCATTTCATGCCGGTGGGGAATCCTGCGCCACCCCTTCCGCGCAAGCCTGATTTCTTCACTTCTTCGGTGATCTCATCAGGCGACATGGTTTTCAATGCCTTTTCCACTGCCGCATACCCTCCACGCGAACGGAAAACCCCGAACGAACGGATACCCTCTACATCAATATTTTCTAACAGTATTTTTCTGCCCATGTGTATCCGGGTTGTTTTGTTTCAGTTGATCTTTCTCTTAGTTCATTCAATATGGCATCGATTTTCGCCGGAGTCAGATGCTCATAGAATTCGGTGTTGATCTGCATTACCGGGGCATAACCGCAGGCTCCCAGGCACTCCACCCCTTTGAGAGTGAATAAGCCGTCAGCTGTAGTTTCACCGGCCTTTATGTTTAGTTTTTCTTCCAGATAGGCCTGAATATCTTCTCCTCCGCAAATGGCACAAGGTCCGGTATGACATACTTCTATCACGTATTTCCCCACGGTGTCCAGATAGTACTGTGTGTAGAAAGTAGCTACCTCGTATACTTCAATGGGCCGTATTTTCAACAGGGATGCCACATAATCCATAATATCAACATTCAGGGAGCCTCCAAATTCTTCCTGGGCCATATGCAGCAATGGCAGCAGGGCTGATTTCTTTTTCCCTTCAGGATAATGCGATATCAGGATATTCACCTTTTGAAGTGTGGCTTCCGAAAAGCACACTTCAGTATTTTTCTTTACGTAAAGTTTATGATTGACTTTCTTTCCTAACATTTCATCGTAGTTTTAAGCATCCAACTCTCCTGCGATCACGTTCATACTACTCATGGTCAGAATGGCATCCGACAACACCGAACCTTTTATCATCTCAGGATAGGCCTGATAATAAATGAACCCCGGACGGCGAAAATGCAATCTGAAAGGTGTTCGCCCACCATCACTCACCAGATAGAAGCCCAATTCGCCATTTCCGCCTTCCACGGCATGATACACCTCACCCAGCGGAACATCTATCTCGCCCATCACTATCTTGAAATGCCATATGAGGGGCTCCATTTTACTGTATACGGCTTCTTTGGGCGGAAGATAAAACTCGGGCACATCCAGATGGAAGCTACCTTCGGGAAGGTTATCCAATGCATTTTTAATAAGCTTGAGGCTTTGCCACATCTCTTCCTGACGCACACAGAACCTGTCGTAGGTATCGCCATTGCTGCCAAGGGGTATGGTGAATTCGAAATCATTGTAGGACGAATAGGGATTCATGACCCTGACATCGTAATCGACACCGGCTGCCCTCAGGCAAGGACCGGTAAAACTGTAATTCAGGGCGCGTTCGGCTGAGATGCCACCCACATCAATGGTTCTATCCATAAAGATGCGGTTGCGCATGAGCAGATTCTCGAACTGGTGAAGCACCTTAGGCAAACGAACCAATAGTTCCTGTATCTTTTTGATCACCGAAGGAGAGAAATCGCGTTCGAAGCCCCCTATTCTGCCAATATTGGTTGTGAGGCGCGCTCCGCATATCTCCTCGTAAATATCGTAGATCTTTTCGCGTTCCTGAAACACATAAACAAAACCTGTCAGGGCTCCGCTGTCGACTCCTATCACGCTGTTGCAGATCAAATGGTCGGAAATCCGGGCCAATTCCATGATGATGATGCGCATGTAGTCGATGCGCTTGTTGGACTGCACTCCCAGGAGTTTCTCCACGGTCATATGCCAGCCGATATTGTTGATGGGGGAAGAACAATAATTGAGCCTATCGGTCAGGGGTGTGATCTGGTAGAACGGGCGACGTTCGGCGATCTTCTCGAAGGCACGGTGAATGTATCCTATGGTTTGTTCGGCATCTTCTATGGTTTCGCCATGCATCTTCAGCACATTCTGGAAGATACCATGGGTGGCCGGATGCGTAGGCCCCAGGTTGAGGGTGCTGTAGGTCTTTTCGAGATCTTCAGGATTGATTATCTTATGTTCCGCTTCGAAATTTTCCATAGCTGTTTATCTTCCAAAAAACTTATCGTCCTTATCGCTGCGGGTGGAATCTTCCAGAGGATATTCTTTCCTCATAGGATGATAATCCATGTATTCCACATTGAGTATCCTTATCAGGTTGGGGTGTCCCAGGAAGATCACTCCGTAAAAATCGAAGGTTTCGCGCTCCATCCAATTGGCCCCTGAAAATATTTCTACTATGCTGTTGATCTCCGGCTTTTCTTTTGAAACAAAAGCTTTCAGCCTGATTCGTTTATTCTCCGGTAAGTTATGCAGGTGATAGATCACCCCCAGCTCAAGTTCCTGATCGGGATAATGAATGCCGCACAGATCGGTGAGGAAGCTAAAACCCAGCTCATCTTTCAACATTTGGATCAGCCCGAAAATCACGCTTTTATCTATTACCAGTGTAAGCATGTCCGAACTCTCATCAACCACTAGAAGCTGAGTAGCGTAATTCTCATTTATCTTATTTATGATAATTTCGTTTTCCATGCGGCTTTATCTGATTCCGTAACTTTCCAACAAGGCCCTGTATTCGGGCGAATATCTTCTGCGCAGCGATTCGTTGGCCACCAGGT
>CAZNRQ010000048.1:0-12232 GCA_964574845.1 uncultured Bacteroidales bacterium | reverse complement strand
GTATTTGGTTTTAATAATTATTGTTTTGGTAAAATTAAAAAAATATTTACTATCGGATAAAATAAAATCTTTTTTTTCGTCCTTTTACTGATTGAAATTAAATTTAAAAATTCCGCAGTACTTCCGGTTTTTTTAATTCTCGTCGACTTTGTGATATAAAATAAAAAAAAGAGGCTGCCTAAATAAAGACAGCCCCTTTTCAGTATTAATTAAGCAGATTACTTTATAATCTGAATCTTTCGGGTAAAGGTTTGTTTTTCGGTGGTCACAACAACAAAGTATATTCCTTTACTGTAGTTAGAAGTATTCAAAGTTACTATGTTTTGCAACCCATCTTCTTCGTGAACAACATTGCCTAAAAGGTCGAGTACTTTCAGGTGGGTTACTCTTTCAGGAGCAACCACTGTTACCATTGTGCTGGCAGGATTAGGATAAATGCTGATATCCTGAGGATTTTCGTTTGCCGAAACACCGGTAACCATATCAATCGTAATATCATCAAGTATCAATATATCTTCGTTGGCCAGACTCTTGCAATGGAATCCAATATAATAATTCCCTGTGGAAGGCACTGTGAACTGGGTAATTGATGAAGGATAAGTAGTATCTGTAATTGAAGGCAGATCTACCAGTTGCGTAGTCATTCCAGCAACATTATTGGTCGTACCAATTTTTACATTCATAGCCTCAGGATATACATTCATCATTGCCCTGTAATAGAACTTAAGCTGATAAGTATTGCCACTTACTAAATTTATACATTTTGTAAACAACCAATCATCAGCGGCTGTAACACCGTCAGAATTGTAAATATAAGCTGCAAACTGAGTTCCACTATGAGCATATTTCACTCCAGAGTAAATATCCCAAAAGAAAGTGTCAGTATTTGCATCAAGTATTGTCCACCCACTCAAATCATCAGTAGTTTCAAAGCCCATTGCATAAGGTACGGTTGCGGCTCCTGAATAAATATAAACTGTGGAAGTATCATTTGTATGAGTAGCATCACCTGTAACACCCGTATATGCCTTTATACGATAATTCCCTGGTACTGAAAGATTGGCAGCATTTGCCCCTGTAAAAGTGTAGGTTGCAGTTGCACCACCAGCAATAGAGCCGGTGTATGTAACTGTTACCGGAGTATTGTTGTTGATTTTATAAGAAACCGGGAAACCAGTAAGAGCTGATGTACCATAGTTTTTAATAGTAACCACAATATTTTCGGAAGAAGATAGGGTGGTACATGAAGATACCGGAGAGGTTATTGCACTTACCCCACCATCAGTAGCCGGAGGAGTACCAACAACTGCTTCAATACCATATTTCATATTAAAAGTAATCGGAAGTTCTGTGAGTGTTCCACCAGTAATAGCAGCTGTATAAAAGGTTGCAGCACGTTGGGGAATTTCGTTGAATGTGCCTAAAGGATACCATTGTCCAACGCCCTTAGTTTGAGCCATTCCAACGTAATAAACTTCACTTGAAAATGAAGGTGCGGGACTAAAAGTAAAACTCTTATTAAGGCCCAAATCGCCAGCCAGAATAATATAATTTGCCGACTGGGCCATAATGGTACCTGCACTATTCAATACAACGGCATAAACTGTATCACCTGCACTAGCGGCATCAGTTGAAATAACTATATTGGCTCCGGTAACACTCCCGGTACCTGACATTGTAAACTTTGATAAAAACAAACCTGTTCCGGGGGTAGTGTAACCAAAACCAGCTGACCCTGTGGTTGTAAAACTATAACCCAAGGTAGTATTATTTACGGCTGATTGAATTGTTTTAGTATTATTAGTTACCCATGTTTCAGTAGGTATGGTCGAAGTCGTTGCCGAAATATTGCAATTCTCCAATATGGTTGGAGTCCATCCGGTAAATGTTAAGATCGAGGAAGAATTTGCAGCCAGAGCAGTAACAGCTTGAGTAGAAGTAAATCTGGTAATAGTATTAGTTGGATCCTTAACTGTTAAAGTAACATTGAAAGTAGCAGCTGAGGCTGAATTATTGGCAACACGTACATTGATTGGAGTTGGTGTGCCATATCCTACAGCAACTTTTTCCAATGTATAAATATTGGTAATAGCAGCAATATCAACTATGCTATTATTAACAAACTGCGTGGCAGGACGATAATTAGAAACGGTAAGTGTGGTAGATGAAGTAGTGCCTCTGTAACCATAAAGCCCACCGGTTAATGCAGTATTGCAACTTGCAATAAGAGCTGTAGTTCCTGCTGTTCCGGTATTTGCAAATTCCCATGCTACATAAACACCACCTCCGGTGTAAGTAAATGTTGAACCACCTGAAAATGGAACTACGTATGACCCCACTGCAATGGGTACGGTCCATGATGGAATGCTGCTAACTGTAGTAAATCCTGCAGTGGTCCATGTTGCACCCAGAGTGTAGGTCACATCTGTAGTATTCTTGAGATAGACCGTAAATGCACCTGTTTGTGCCGTTGCACCAGCCGTGGCAATCAGAAACCCTATACCGTCTATTGTATTGCCAGAAGGGAAACCACTTGCTGCCATTTCAGCAGCGGTAATCAGATATTCTGTTCTCTGATACTTATAAGTGTTACCAGGAGCTCTGGTATTACCTGAAGTTGAACCATCAGAGGGCAAGGCCCATGCAGTAAGTGTTTTTGATGTTAGACTCCCAAGATGTTCATTGGTTTGAATTTGCTTTGCAAAAGAAGGCGTGTATTTTGCAGGCAACTTTGCTTTTTGGATTTGTGCCATACTCAAACCAGATGACAGCAAAAATGCAAGAATAAAAATAAAATTTTTCCTCATAACTTGTTGATTTAGGTTAATAATAATTATAATAACAATTGTTGAACTTCAATTAGACCGCTAATTTACAACTAAAAAATAAAAATTCAGTGTTATTACGGATTTTATTTCAAAATCCGATTTGTCTTCAAAAAAAAGAATCAGAAATTGGGACTATCTGAAAAATTTTTCATTGAAATTTACCAGATATAATCTCTGGGTCCCTCTGGTGACAGCGGTATATAGCCATCTCAGGTACTCCTGATTCACCATTTCATCAGTAAGGTAGCCCTGTTCAATAAAAACATTCTCCCATTGACCTCCCTGGGTTTTATGGCAGGTCATGGCATAAGCGAACTTAATCTGGAGGGCATTCAGGTAGGGATTGGCTTGCATCAACTTCAGGCGTTGGTATTTGTCGGTTATGTGTTGATAGTCGGCAGCCACTTCATTGTATAGTTTTTTGTAGTCAGTATAAGAAAGTGAAGGTGCATCCATTTGCAAGGTATTCATCAACAGCTTTACATCGAAATCCTTTTCTTCCGGATAGTCAATCAGACGGATAGTGGCATCAACAAAGTTGTAAGTTTCTGCCAGCGTTTCCTGATTCTTTATACGAAGTACTTCAGCAATATCGCCATTGGCAATGAAACCTGCTTTTGACTTTTTGGAAATCCAAAAATAATTGTTCTTTACGATCATTATTTTGTCTCCGGCATTGATATCTCCTTCTCGGAAGAGTATACGTTGACGAATCTCGTTGTTGAAGAGATTGGCCCTTTTATTGGAGCGGCAAATGACTATGGTTTCCGTATCGCCCGAACGCGAGTAGGCAGTGTTGAGCATATCTTCCAGTTCATCACCGTTGATGCGGAACACATCTTTGCAACCTTGCGTAGTGAAAAATCCGTGATCAACCTCATCCTGTTGCACCAGTTTACGAATATGAGTGGCATTGCTAAGTATGCCCGAATCTTCTGACTGACGCACTACTTCGGTTAGCTCAAAACTGCCAATAGTGAGATGAAAAGCGGCTTTGAGGTAATCCAGATTCAATGCAAGGCTTAAATTTGTTCCCACGGGAGGCAATTGCGCAGTGTCACCCACAAATATCAACGAGCAATTATCTCCGCTGAAAATATAGGTCATCAGATCTTCCAAAATATTAGAGACCGGAAACAACCCATGTTTTTCAGGTGTTTCGGCTGCTATCATAGAAGCCTCATCCACAATAAAAACAGTATTCTTATGAGTGTTTTCGCGTAATGAAAGGAAAAAACCGGAATCACCATCGTTTGTCTTGTATATAGCCTTGTGTATAGTCAAGGCATGTTGCTTCGAATAGGTGGAAAGTACTTTGGCAGCCCGTCCGGTTGGGGCCAGCAAAATTGAATCAAGATTCAGTTGAGGAAGTATGTTCACCAACACACTTACTACAGTTGTTTTTCCCGTTCCGGCAAATCCTTTTAGCAGGAATGTCTTGTTAGGTTTAGCAGATGCAAGGAAAGCTGAAAGCTGACGCAGCAATACCGTTTGATCGGATGTAGGTGTGTGAGCAAATGATGCTAACAACATTTGGTTTATTTGTTCTGCGGGCAACATAACTACTCTTCCTTTGTTTCGATTAGCATCTTCAGATAGGGTATTTTGTAATAAAACGGGATATCAGAAGGGATACCCTATACCGAAATTACCATAGACAGCGAACTTGTCGCTGTTCTGCCCTATCCAGCGCGAATGAATTGGTTGAGCAGGGTTCTTTAGTACCACTGCCCCATCAAGGCGGATAACAAAATAACCAAAATCGGCACGCAGTCCTAACCCACCATCAAACGCAAGATCACTTAGAAACTTCTTGAATCTGAATTCCGCTCCCGGCAGTTGCTCACTGGTTTTGCGCATCCATACATTCCCAATATCAACAAAAGCTGCTCCCCTGAGGAACTTATAAATAGGGAAACGGTACTCAGCATTTCCTTCCAGACCTATCTCCCCTATTCTTTCCAAAGCATAGGTGGAAGCACCGTTATACGATCCCGGGCCCAATGTCTTCAAACGCCAGGCTCTCATACTGTTGGCACCACCCTGATAGAAACTCTTTTCGAAAGGCAATACATTCTCATTATCGAATGGCATACCATAGCCACCGTAGGCACGGAATACAACCAAATGAGATTTCTTAACAAACATGTAATAACGGAAATCAGCATCGACCCGGAAATATTGTGAGTAAGGAATATCAAACAATTTGTATGCTCCCGGCTTTTTCTGGATCTGGCTTACAATAAAGAACAACAAACCGGCCATTTCCACATTGGTCTTAAAGTAAACAAAGTCGGTATTCTTGCTTATTTGCTGGGTATTATAGAGAAAAGTATAAGAAAGCGAAGTAATGATATGGTCACGATACGAATTCTGCAATGCTCGGTCGTTAAGCAGGTCGATCTGTGCATTGAAAGTAGAATCGGGATAGATCTTTACCAAGTTAATCTGTAAAGGTGTCAGAAAGTGGGTTTTAAACTCAGATTCTTTCCACTGATAACCAAAGGAGGCCGATGTATAAAATCTTTCGTATTGGGGCCTGATCTGATAATTGAACACCGCATTGATATTGGTCTTGGGTTTGAAGTTCTTAGGAAAACGGGTCTGATTGACAGGCAACAGGAACCGGGGAATCTTGATGTCGAGATCAACCCCTGCTTCAATGGTATTCACAAATTTTAATTTCTGAATAACAGGTTTTTCGATATTGGTTTTCTTATTGAAAGACTGAAATTCTACGGCCCCTTTCACTTTTACAGAGAAGAGTTCTGCCCCACGAAAAAGGTTCTTATTGGCATAAGTGACTGCTGCAGCCACCCCCAGTTCTCCTCCCGAATGAGTGGCATCAGTACTGACAGAAATGGCCTGAACCGGAGCCTTGGAAAGTTTGATGAGACAATTCAGGAGACCCGAAGCCGGCATGGTGTCGTTCACTTTCACAAATTCGATATTCACATAGCGGTATAAACGCTGATCGAGCAGGGCCTTGTATGTCTTCTCGACATCCACATAATTGAAGACATCATTGCTGTCGATGTACATGGCCTGAGCCAATGTCTTCAGGTTGATCTTCAACTTTCCGGGATAAACCACGTAATAGATCTTTGGAGGGCGGCCTTTGTGACGATTGGGAATGATGGTTCTCACAGTGTCGTATTTTACAGTAGCCGACTTATCCAGATTGTAATCGGTGTTAATAATAATCCGGTTTATGCTATAACGTTTATGCTTCACCGTTATCAACGAATCGGGATTATCAGCAAGAGGTACTAAAACATTGGATAGTTTGATAGTAATATCCAATTGGTGAGTATTCAGAGCCGTATCCACTAAAAAAGTAATGTAATCTTTGCTGAAAGCATAATAGCCGTTCATTTGCAGATTCTTGTTGATGCGGTCGCGCTCAGCATCAATATTATCTACGTTGTATTTTTCGCCCGATTTGATGCGGCAATCAGATTTGGAAGAGTAAACATAAGCCTTGAGAGTAGCGTCCTTAATAAAATAACTTACATTTCGTATGGTATAAGGTTGAGCGGATTGGATCGTATAAGTAACGACTGCTTTTCGACGTCCATAGGTGGTGGTCCCTTTCTTCGTATGAAGTATTGAACGAGTGACTGGAGGCTTATATTTTACAGCGTAGTTCACCTTTGCCCCAAAGTAACCGTGGTTGTGCATATAATAATACAGCTGTTTTACAGAATTCTCGGTGAGGGTGCTATCGAATAGCACAGGTTCGGCAGCTATGGTCCTTTTGATCCATCTTTTGAAGCCGGTATCTTTTCCCCTTACAGAAAAGTTCCATAGTCGGACATTCACATACAATCCAAGGTTCTTCCTGGTAGGTTTTTGTTTGAGCAAATTGCGAACATCCTCCGTGTTGACATCTTTGTTGTCAACAATGATTTTATTGCGCTTCAGCAAGTAACTGCCTTCGGGATATTTGCGTAAAGGGCTGCATGCTTCGAGCACCATCCCCAGCATCAGCAGTGTTAAAGTTACCCAAAAGACAGACCTGATTTTCGACCAAAGATCATTCATAACGCAGGGCTTCGATGGGATCGAGACGGGCAGCTTTCATGGCAGGGAAAATTCCTGAAGCCAATCCTACGCCTACACATAACAACACACCGGAAAATATCCATACCCAGGGAATAACAAAACTACTACTCAATAGTAGCGACATTCCATTTCCTATTAGAATACCCAATACTATCCCCAGATATCCACCAAGTTGTCCAATAACAATGGCTTCGATAAGAAATTGGTTCTTTATCATTTTCGATGTAGCTCCCATGGCTTTTCGTATGCCAATTTCGCGGGTGCGTTCGGTAACCGATACCAGCATTATATTCATCAATCCTATGGCAGCACCCAACAGGGTAATCAATCCTATGATGGTGGCAGCAAGTGTAACATAAGAGATATTATCCATCAGCATCTGCGCCAGGTTATCGCTTTTTTCCACCTCAAAGTTGATATTCTCTCCCGGTTGTACTTTACGTATTACTTTGAACAAACCTGTGGCTTCGCCAATGGCAATATCCATCAACAGGGGATTGTTAACCATAACGTTGATGGTATAAGAAAGTTCTTTGCCTGAAACAAAAGTTCGCAGATTTGTCAGAGGAACCACACATTGATTGTCGCCGCTGAAACCCATACTGGAACCTTTTGATTTCAGCACACCGACTATTTTATACTTCTGAGGCCCAATGGTGATCATTTTATCAATAGGGTCCTGATTATTGGGAAATAGTTTCTTAACAATTTCGCTTCCAACTATCACTACACTGCTTCCTTTATTGAGTTCCTGGGTAGAAAAATTACGTCCACTGGTTAGTTCAAATCCTGTTGTGATAAGATAATTCTCGTCAACGCCCAATACAGCTATATTGGGATTGGTCTTGACCGATTCATATTTTATAGTAGCCGTGCCGGTTCCGTATGTATATACTGATGCCATGGCCGGAAACTGAAACCTTTCTTTAAAGTCGCGGGCTTCGGCATAACTGATCTGGCGGTAATCGTTAGCCCCTTCGTTGGGACCATGACGACGAATTCCATGGTTGCGTATGCTGAAGGTGTTGCTACCCATACGTGCAAAGTTACTGCTGATGGAACCCTTGATAGATTCGATAGCCGTGAGTATACCTACCAATGCCATAATACCAAAGGCAATGATTAATACCGTAAGAATGGTTCGCAGCATATGGCTGCGGATGGAAATCAGGGATATCCTTATATTCTCACGGATAAATACGGCGGGCATGTGGGGCTGTGTATTATATAAGTAACAAAAGTATTAAAATTTCAGAAGACAAGAGGGAGTTAAGTCATTTTATTAATTGGAGTCGGCCCCAAAGGGGACCCTATGGGTCAGTCTTCAGTCGGCAATCTCTATTCTGCAATCTGAAGGAAGCATGAATTAGCACTTCTTGTTCATGCACATCTCGTCTTAGCACTTCACGACTTCGTTCTTCTCGTCTTCGCTCGAATTAGCGTTTTTCCCGATTCAAAAAAAAAAATCCGGGCATCATACTTTGGTATGATGCCCGGAAAAATAAAAGTATTATGGTCCGAAGAAAAGCAGGTTATTTAAAATCGAACTTCAGTCCTATGGCAGCACCCATGTAAGGATTAAAATGGGTTTTGCTGCCGACAACAATAGCAGTTTCCAAACCTAAATTGCCTTTCAGAAAGAGGCTGAACTGATTCCAGATGTCTTTCTTTTTGCAAAGTTTGAAATCGATACCAAAAGGAAGATAAACGCTTGCAAACATACTTGTCTTTGCGTTTACTGTTGTCTTGGTCTCTTCATTACCAAGAAATTTGCCGTTGTCGAATTCCCTGTCACCAACATGATCTTCGCTGGCACCACTGATACTCAACACCAAAGCACTATCCTTGGTATAGGTCTGACGAATGCGTGCTGTTAAAGCATAAGCCGCATCAATGCCCACACCTGCAAATACCGAAATCCTTTTCTCAGGATCGCTGCGGAACAAATACTGAACACCTACTCCCAGAACATTCGCTTTTTCCACATAAGACTTCTGAATTCGGGCAACAGTGTCTGTCTGGTAATTTACACCGTTGAACGAAAAGGTATCGCCGGCAGTGGTCAGGAATTCCTTAGAATAGCGGTTGGCCAGATCGGAACCTGAATAAAACAAACCAATGGTGAGTTCGCGTTTCTTGTTGTAGTTGCCCATCTTTTTCGACCATGGGTTGAGGCCCATCTCGAGTATGATACTGTTGCGGGTGTTAAATCCGCCATTACCAACCGATTTGCCACCCATCATAGAGCCCATATTACCGAAGCTCCATCCATGCTGGCCTGACTGGTTTTGTTGGTCTTTATCAGGACGACCCCAATCTTTCTCATCATCGCCCAGTTCACGGTATTTGTTCATTCCAGAAGCCAAAGAAAGGGAAGCAATGCGGAAACAACCCTTCTTTTCTATAGTGAGTGAACGTTTGACATCTGACAATCCATTATCCTGAACGGAAGATGCCTGACCAGAAGTAGTCTGTCCATTAGCACTCACCTCAGTTTTCCCGGTTACAGCATTCTGTTTGTCGGCAGCATCACTTGCCTGACCGGAGGCTGTTGAACTCTGGCCTTTTGCACCTAATGCTAATGAGGTAGTTACAATTAATAACAGCACAAGTTTTTTCATAATTAGTAGATTTTAGTTTTGTTTTTTTGTTACGATAACGCCATGCTATGGCATTTATTGTGCCAATCCTTGTAATTGGCACATAACATATATCAATGCAACAAAAACAATCAACCAAGCTTACTTTTTAACTTGAAGCGAAGATGCCCATTTGCAAACAGCATCTTTTTGTTCGCTGGTTGGCATGCGGTCGCTGCCTACCGACGAAAGAGGCATGCTGCCATTATTGATAGCTTTACAAATGGAGTTTGCCTTTTTGGCTTGTTTCTTTGCGTTGTAGGTATCCCACGACGATAAGCTCCAAATAGATTCAGCCATTCCATTACCGCCGGCATTATGACAGCTGGCGCATGAATGTTTCAAAATAGTAGCCACATTGTCAGGAATGGCATTGGCTGATGAAATTACTTTTTTCTGGCTCGAGGCACTTTGTGGATTGAGGAACATAATAGCAGCCACGCCCGATATGAGCACTGCCAGCATTAAAAAACGGAACTTTTTCATTTTTTTGTTTTTTGTTTTGGTTAATAATCGTGTTGATTTATTTTTTGTAAAGGTACTACATTTTTTGAGCCAAAGCAAGATATGAACGATTGATTTTTGTCAGATTTTAGACGACATTCTTTACTCATAAGGAATTAGCTGAAAGAATCGTGAAAGACGGCTTATTGAAGGTTTTGCTCACAGTATGTTTTTTTAATTTAATCTGCTATCATTATTTTGTCAATTGCAATAATCTCATTTTTCTCCGTAAGTTGAAGGAAATAAGGCCCGGACGGCAAGTTGTCGCGCGTAAAAACTATCCATTGATCAGAGATGTTTCTAATTTGTTTTACAATCTGGCCGTAAGTATTATAGACGGTAAGTGTCGCATTTTTTAATATAAAATCCGAATAAAAAGTTGCTTGTATGGAAAAAGGATTTGGGTAAACACCCACATGTTCCAGAAGTTGACCAGCATCAGCAATCCCGATTGGCGAGATGTATTCAATGGCACCAATGTCAGGGAGGCTATCGCGTGTGTTGTTAAAAAAATCAGTCAGTGGAGCCATAGTTAACAAAGAAGCATTGATAGCAGCAGAGGATGGCTGCAGTGAAAAGTCATAAACTGAAGGGTTGTTAAATTGAGGATCAGTAAAAACAGAATTGACAGCAATAGCAGCAATACCCGCATCCACATGTCCCTGAATCAGATTGGTTGATATCAGTAAGTTCGAAGTATCAGAAGCAGCCAGGGCAAATCCTTGCCACGAGGTATCGGCTACCACTATATTGTTAACAATAGAAATCGAATCACCACTTTGAATGCTGATGCCCAGATATCGTCCTCTGCCTGTGAAAGAATTCAGATAACAGCTGTTGTTAATTATATCTACTCTTACGCCTTCGTTGACAGCCACACCGCTGAAGCCATTAAGGTAAGCAAGGTTGTTCTCTATCCTGATTCGACCATGTCGCCAACCATTAGCCACTGTATTCCTTTGAGGAGTGATGCCTTTGCCTTCATCGATTTGTGCATTTATGAAGGTCTTTTGCGGATTCCATGAATATACTTCGTTGTAATTGTGATGCACCCGGTTCCTCAAAATAAATATTTTAGCGGTATCAATATTGTCTACACTAATTGAGCCATCTATCACCAATCCATGATTGCCCACTGATGAGCGACGTGAGCAGTTGTCTATTTCATTATCCGTAAAGTTTATATAGTCGCACTGAAAGGCTCGTAAGCCTGTTCCGGGAGTGTGGTGAATATGATTGCCGCTTATGTCGACATGATTTGAATTCTGAACTAACACACCAATGCCATTGAAATAACCCGGTCGGAGGATATGATTCAGGATGGGGAAGGTCATGGTATCGACCACACTATCGGGTGTGTGAGGAGCTACGCGATAATGAATGATTCCGAGAGAGTCTTTGTAAATGAACTGATATTGAAGAGCCGAGTCGAGCGGAATATGATTGACCTCACCCTCTATCCCAAAACCCTGCAAACGAATATAGGAGCTGTTTCGTATCTGAACAATGTAGTCGCCATCGCCTTTAAATGTCACCGATTGATTGCCGAAAGGTCTTATGGTGATGTAGGCAGAAGCATTTCCATGTAAATCGTAAATTTTAACAGCCTCATCCTCATTCCACATATTGCCGTTTCCATAACTGGTATTGGTATAAGTTCCGCTTAAAACATTGATGGTGTCGCCTGCTGTTACCTGCGTTGCAGCATAAGTAACCGTAAGAAAAGGAGAAGAAGCCGACAAACCGAATCCAGCAGCATCCTGACCTGTTTGGCCCACAAAATAATTTGTCTGTCCGAACGAAAATTGAACAGAGAAAATAACCAGCAATAAAGTAATTTTCCGAAGCATGTAACTTTTTATGTCTTTTGAGTCGCTGCTTACGCTCCGCAAGCCTGACTTTGTGCCTTCAAAGATAAAAAATTTACAATATCCGGTTGAGAAATCATCACATCTGATAAAAAACTTCTATCACAATTCGTCAGCCTTAGGACATAAGACAAATCCCAAAAGATAAATAATAAAACCCAAATAAATTCCAATTACAAATTTACAAATCCGAAACCCGGATTGGTCAAGGTTTGGATTTTTGAATTTATTATCCTTTGTGCTTATTTGTTATCTGAGATTTGTGCCTTGGAGTTGATTCAATAGAGATTTGATATCTTACTTCGCTATTTCAGTTTGCAACAGCTCC
>CAZNRQ010000047.1:11176-12298 GCA_964574845.1 uncultured Bacteroidales bacterium | reverse complement strand
CAAATCATGTGCTGCACATCCGTTTGCCCCACGGGTATCACCATACGTCCCCCAGGTTTCAGTTGGTCGATCAATTTCATGGGAATATCGGGGGCACCTGCCGTCACAATAATTTTATCAAAAGGAGCAAAAGCCGGCAGGCCTTTGTATCCGTCTCCGTAAAACATTTTCGGTATGTATTTGATGGAAGGAAGAAAACTCTTTGTTTTCATGAAAAGGGCCTTCTGCCTTTCGATAGTATATACCGTAGCACCCAACTCCAGCAACACACAAGCCTGATAGCCCGAACCTGTACCTACTTCCAGCACCTTATCTCGTTTTTTGATCTGAAGCAATTCGCTCTGAAAGGCAACAGTGTAGGGCTGCGAAATGGTCTGCCCCGATCCTATGGGAAAAGCCTTATCCTCGTAAGCATGTGTCTGAAAGGTGGAATCCAGAAAAAAATGGCGGGGAATATTCCCAATAGCCAGAAGCACATTTTCGTCTTTAATGCCTTTTTGCCTGATAATTTCAACCAATTGTTTGCGCAATCCTTGATGTTTGTACGAGTCGATCATAGTTTATCAGCTTAATAATAGCAGACTTAAAGTAAAATGTGAGCGGGAGAATGTAATTGTTAATTTTTAATGCGAAAATACTAAATTGCCTAGTATAAAAAATTTACTTTTGCAAAAAACTTACGAATATGCTAAAGATTGGTGTTTTGGGCGCAGGCCATTTGGGAAAGATCCACATTAAATGTATTAAGGAAATTGAAAGTTTCGAACTCATAGGGTTCTACGATCCCGATCCCGCCGTGATGTGCAAAGTTGAAGAAGAATATGGCATCAAAGGTTTCGCTTCTATAGATGAGTTGATAGACGTAGTGGATGTGGTTGATATCGTCACCCCTACCATTTCGCATTTCGATTGTGCCTCCAAGGCCATGAAAGGTTCCAAGCATGTTTTTATTGAAAAGCCTCTGGTTACTACCCTGGAAGAAGCCCGCACTCTTATCGCCATATCCGACGAAGCCAGAGTGAAGGTTCAGGTAGGCCATGTCGAAAGATTCAATCCGGCATTTATTGCTGCTTCACCATTTATTCAGCAGCCCATGTTCATCGAAACCCACAGGTTGGCACA
>CAZNRQ010000047.1:0-11076 GCA_964574845.1 uncultured Bacteroidales bacterium | reverse complement strand
AAAAATATCACCGACGAATCCACCCTCAGCCCTCTCGATATGGTTATCGATCTGGGACCGGGAAAAGGGAAGAAACAAATATTTTTCGAAAAGCCCGAAATTGTTCCTATCAACGCCATAAAGACCGAATTGGAAAAATTTGCAGAATCCATAGAAAACAACACCATTCCTCATGTAACCATTATTGATGGCTACAAAGCACTGGATGTTGCCTATAAGATCATCGAGAAAATCAACCTCCCTGAATAATATTTTCGCCCGGCGAAAAATATTTTTTATTTCTGCACAATAAAAATAATACTCTTACGTTACCCGTTTGAATCAAAGGAAAATTATGAATAGAAATTCTACTCTTTTCTTACGTTTTAATAAATACAGCCTTTTTCCTCTGCTCTTTTTGCTTGCTATTGTTTTCTATAGCTCATGTAAAAAGAACGATCTGGTTCCCTCCTATATCCATATTGATAAGATCACCCTTAATTCTACTTACGAAATCGACGGCACCAATTCGAGCAAGATAACTGATGCCTGGGTTTACGTGGATGATGACCTGATAGGGATTTATGAATTGCCGGCTACCTTTCCTGTATTGTATACAGGTAGCCACAAGATATCCGTCAGAGCGGGAGTAAAACTAAATGGCATAGCCATGTCGAGAGGGTATTATCCATTTTTCGAGACATACAATACTACTATAGATCTTCAGAAGGAAGAAATTGACACCATCAGTCCGGTGGTTACTTATTTCCCCGGCAAGATTCAATGGAAAGAAGATTTTGAAGATGCAGGAATATCAATTGTCCGTTATGTCGACAGCGATACCTCCATTTACAAGACTACCGATCCTGCCGATGCTTTCGAAGGTTCCTTTTCGGGTGTTGCCAATCTGGATGCCACACGTCATTACATTTTATGTGTTTCGGACTCCACACTGGAGATCCCCCAGAACCAGTCGCCCGTTTTTCTAGAGATGAACTACAAGACCAATACTTATTTGACTGTAGGAATGTATGGGAAACTGGCTTCAGGAACAACAGAACGTATACCTACCATTGTTTTGAACCCGACCAACGAATGGAAAAAGATCTACATCAACCTGACTTATACAGCCAATTATACGGTTAATACCAATGGTTTCAAAGTATTTTTCGAAGCCAACAAACCTGACTCCTTAACTTCTGCTAAAGTGCTTATTGACAATATTAAATTACTATACACTTATTAATGATTGATGAATAAACGACTACAGGTTTTCAAGTATGTTTTTTCAGATGCTTTTTCAGCCATCCTTGCCTGGACCCTGTTTTTCATTTATCGTAAGTACATTGTCAACCCTTATATTATCAAAGATTTTTCGCTGGTTTTTCAGGATGAGAAACTTTATGTTGGACTACTGATCATCACCACCTTTTGGTTGACTTTATATTACATTACCGGGACCTATCAGAAGATATACCGAAAATCCAGGCTACGCGAACTGAGTCAGACTTTTCTTACCTCACTAATAGGGCTGATAGCTATTTTCTTCATCCTCATTCTGGATGATCAGGTTATCTCTTACCTAAACTATTACCGCTATTTCCTGGTGATTTTTGTGCTGCACTTTACTCTGACTTTTATTCCGCGATTCATCCTTTCATCCAGAACAGCTTATCGTATTCATAAAAAGATTATCGGTTTCAATACGCTGCTGATAGGAAGCAATGGAAATGCGCTGGGAATTTTTAACGACATAGAGAATCAGTGGAAATCGTCGGGCAATAAATTTATTGGCTTTGTGGATGTCTTTAATGTCGACTGTCAGCCCCTCAAACAAAAACTGCCCCATTTGGGAAATTATAAAGACCTTAAGAAAATCATTGAGCAGTATGAAGTGGAAGAGGTTATTATTGCTATCGATAAGAAGGAACATTCTCATGTCGAGCAGATCATCTCTTACCTGGAAGACACCGATGTAGTGATCAAAGTGATACCCGACCTGAAAGACTTCTTGCTGGGCAGTGTAAAAATGACATCCATATTCCATGCTCCGCTTATTCAGATATCTCCCGAAATCATGCCTGCCTGGCAAATGTTCATGAAGAGATTTATTGATATTGTTGCTTCTATCATTGCCATGCTTATCATGGTACCATTCTATATCATCGTTGCTGTTGGTGTAAAGTTATCTTCCAAAGGACCTATTTTCTACTCTCATGAGAGGATAGGATTGCATGGAAAACCTTTTACCATGTATAAGTTCCGCTCTATGTATACGGATGCTGAATCGGGAGTACCACAATTATCGAGTAAGAATGACAAACGAATCACCACTTTCGGGAAATTCCTCAGGAAGGTTCGTCTGGATGAAACCCCTCAGTTCTACAACGTACTTAAGGGCAATATGTCGTTGGTGGGACCTCGCCCCGAAAGAAAATACTTTATCGATCTGATCGTACAGAAAGCCCCCCATTACAAAATACTTCACAAGGTTAAACCCGGTATTACCTCATGGGGTCAAGTAAAATATGGTTATGCCGAAACTGTCGACCAGATGGTAGAACGTCTGAAATTCGATGTGCTGTACATAGAGAATATGTCGCTGGCTGTTGATTTCAAAATACTGATATATACGGCTCTAATTATCATGCAGGGCCGAGGCAAATAAGCTTACAATTTTCCTGTTTCTATCAATTTTACTATCTCTTCTATTTCCTTATCTTCTCCAGTCGGATCATAGGTCGACTTCAGATTATAACCAAATAAGCGCCCGAATGATTGGTAAAAAACAGCTGTAAGACCACCTCTGAACTCTTTAATAAGTTCGTAAGAGGAAAGTCCCGTCTCCCTGTCAATAAGCTTTATCAGAATTTCGCCCTGCACCTCATTCATATTCTTTACATCATCTTCGAACTGTGCTTTTAGGTCTTCTTCTGCCTGCTTCATCAGTTTCTTGCGTTCTTTGCGGGTTTTGGCATTGGCGATAAGATAATTATATTCCTGAGTTTTGGCTGCCACTATCTTGGCATAAGGATAGACTTTTTTAACGTTCAGCACCAAACGCGAAAAATAAATAGCCTCCATTTTATTGGCAAAAACAACCGGACCGAAAATATCAATTTCAGGAAGTGCTATTATTGGCAAAGTGTCTCCGTTAATTATAATTGCACGTGTTACAATTCCTGTAGTATCCTGTGCTCTCAGCCATGCGGAACCTGACAAAAGAAAGAAGAGTAGTATGACAACAAGCTTTTTCACGAAAGTTATTTGCTAAGGCATTTCAACTATTATGCCATACAATTACAATCAAAGATAACGTTTGATCAGTTTCAGCTTATGAGTGTAACGTTGAGCCACATTATTGTAAATACCTTCGTGGTCAATGGCATCAATGCGGACGTATCCTGAAGCATGGATGATGGCATGTTCGTTAAGAATAACACCGGTATGAATGATCTGGTTGTCGGCGTTCTCGAAGAAGGCCAGGTCGCCGGGCAAAGCCTCGGTTATAAAATCTATAGAGGTGCCAACCAATGCTTGCTGTGCCGCATCGCGGGGAATCTTTATTCCACAAATCTTCATGCTGATCTGTGTCAGTCCTGAACAGTCGATACCAAAAGGAGTGCGACCGCCCCAGAGGTAAGGCGCATTGATATACTGCATGGCTGTATCGGCAATTTTCCTACCATCCGCAGGCTTCACCATATCGACATAATCAGCATCGAATTCGTAATCTTCGCCGGCAATGTTCATTTTTGTACTTATCAAACCGGGCAGGGAACTACCCAGAAGAATAGGAAAATTGGTTTTTGTGGTTTCGTTGTAGATCAACTGAACCAGATCAGGAGCAATATAAGTATTTAATGAAGTAAGTACTTCCACCTCGTGTTGCGACAATCGTTTGCATTGTTTGGCATCTATCCATCCCTCATAAGCATCGAATAAGGCACTTATTTTTAGCCAGGAACCCGAGGGTTCCAATATCTCAAACAACTCACCAAACAGTAGTTGGGAAACCATTTCAGCCTTATCGGAAGGTTCGGAACGAACCGGTATCACACTCAGTACACATATACCAGAAGCCATCGTATTCTTTTTTGGTACAAAATAACGAAATTTTATTTAAACAGGTATATTAATACTAAAAACTACCTGTTTTAGCCAGCCATGTTCAGCATATTATTTGGCTTCGGCATGCTGCATCAGATATTCCTCCGCTTCGGGGCCGCGATTGAACAGAAGGTCGATGATGCTCAGATTGGGAATAAACCCCTCTTTATAGGCGAACACCTGCGGGTATTTTTGGAAAGATATTTTGCAAGCCTGAGCCGAAAGAAATTTATTTCGTTGGTCAATCCCTTCAGGGTACTCCACCAGATACTCCTGAGTATATGCAATGTCTTTCTCCATGCGCATCAGTTTGAAGCAGAGGGACAACAATTGGGTATTGTAATCGAGCAGCCAGGTGTATTCTTTGTTGTAGAATTTTTCGAAATCGTGGCTGTAATACATAAAGAAAGGCGAGTTGTTGTAAGCCGAAACTATGGCCCGCCAATGTATCTTGTTCCAGGCCTGAGCGTAGGACAAGCGCATTTCTTTTATGGGAAGATGGTTGCGGCGGCATTTCTCCAGATAAATGCTCAGATCTATGGGTCCATTGGCCGAATAAATGGAACAACGATTTCTATAAGTTTGCTTTCTGAAATTTTCACTGGCCTCTATCATGATCTTTTCGGCGGAACAGGCGTGAACAAAGAATTCCAGAGGAGGTAGATAGAGAGAGTTGAAGATCACCGTAATTTTTTTCGCAAATATCACAATTTTTCTCCGTAAGCAAACAATAAATAAATCAAGCTCTGCGTTAACTACAAAAAACATTGCATTTATGAGCTAACATATACACTACCAACCCCCAAAAATTTGAAATCATGAAAACAAAACTTTTTGTTCTGATTCCGTTGTTGATTTGTAGTTATGTGTTGCAGGCCGAGATTTTATCGCTCAGCCTTTTCGAAGCCATTCAGAAAAAGATGGTGAAAGTGGACATCCGCGGACTGGGATACTCGTCGGAAAATAGCCACGGACACTATGGCAAGTGCATTACCATGAATATTACAAACCTGGTTTCACAGGCGCTGCAACTTAATGTGGAAACCGGAAGGCGACTCACCTGTGTTTACGATTCCATACAGGACATGATGGTGGCCAAAAACGAGATGTTTGCCCTGGGCCCCAATGGCAGTTCCGATTTTACCATAAGCGCCTTTTGCACCCAAAAGCACGACCGCTCGCCAAGTGAGACTAGCCATTTTACCCTCGACGGTATGTCAGAAGGTTATCTGCACGAGCTTTCGCTGCTGATAGAAAGTCTGGGATGCTTCGACAATACCGGCCAAAATGCTGTTTGGGTACTGACCGACAGCATTTCTCCCGATCAGATATCTGGCGAAGATGCCGCCAAGGTAAAAAAACTAAAAGAGTTTGTGGTATATGCCGTGAGCCATATGAAAGAAGAGAAAACCGTAGGATTCATTTACGATTATTCTTTCCCCGATAAAACCGAAAAAGGCTTTACCCTAAAAGGCGAGATCAACTGGGATATGCCCTATTCGGGACTGGTATCGTTGACCATCTACGACAACCATAACCAAAAGGTAAAAGTTTTGTTCGACGAAAGATTGTACAAATCTGGATTCCAGACCTTCGATTACAACCTGGCCGACCTGAAACTGAAAGAAAACGAATTGTACTGGCTGCGGGTCGACGGATGCGGTAAGAGATTGAAAGAAGTTGCGGTGAAGATGGATTGAGGAAGGCAGGTCACCTGTCGCCAGTAGGCAAAAGTAAATGGGAAGCTGCCGACTGAATACTGAGGACTGCGGACTGAAAGATTGTGGATTGGAATTAATTAATGATTAATTTTGCAAGAGTTATGAAAGACGAAAAAGACCAGTTAATATACGGTATACGTCCGCTGATGGAAGCCATCCGCGCGGATAAGGATGTAGAAAAAATATTGATTCAAAACGGGCTGCAGTCGGAGTTGTTCCATGAGTTCCGCAAGCTACTTGCTGAACGCAACATCCCCTACCAGTTTGTTCCTATTGAAAAGCTCAACCGCGTGACGCGCAAAAACCACCAGGGAGTGATAGGCTTTGTGTGCAACATAGAGTATGTGGATATTGAAAACATCATTCCTTTTGTGTTCGAAAAAGGCAAATTGCCTTTGATACTGGTGCTGGACCGCATCACCGATGTGCGCAACTTCGGGGCCATAGCCCGTTCGGCCGAATGTGCCGGGGTGGATGCCATTGTGATTCCTTACCACAATTCGGTAAGGGTGAGCGCCGATGCCATCAAGAGTTCGGCAGGGGCACTGCACAAAATACCCGTTTGCCGAAGCTATAGCATGATCAAAACCATTGAATACCTTCAGACCTGCGGACTGCAAATTGCCGCCTGCACCGAAAAAGCCGAACAGGCCTACTACGATTGCGATTTCAATGTACCAACCGCCATTATTATGGGCTCGGAGGACGATGGCATATCGGACAAACTGCTGAGCGCTGCCAACCGCAAGTTTAAAATACCCATGGTAGGCGAAATTGCTTCACTCAATGTTTCGGTGGCTGCAGGTATAGTGATGTTTGAGGCAGTGAAACAGAGGAAAGTTTAGATTTAGGATTTTAGATTTAGGATTTAGGATTTTTAGGATTTTCTTTGGAATAACCAGGATATTTCCACACAGCGATTGTAAACCACAACGAGCAGTAATAGACTGATATAAAACAATTTAATTATTGTTGTCGACGCCTCCCTCCTGCTTTATTTGAAGCAGAAAATGGTGAAATTACACAAATAGCTTCTTCAATTGAAGCAGGCATAGGTTGGCTGCAGCGTATAGTCACTTCAATTGAAGCAGGCATTAGCTCAGTCAGCCACATAATCACTTCAATTGAAGCAGGCACTAGCTCAGCCAGACATATTATCACTTCATTTGAAGCAGGCATACGCTCAGCAAGTCATATTATCACTTCAATTGAAGAAGGTATGCGCTCGGTCAAACATATTATCACTTCAATTGAAGAAGGTGTTCGCTCAGCCAGACATATTATTACTTCAATTGAAGCAGCTATATGCAAGAATAGCGATATGGCTTCTTTAATCTTGTCAATCAAATATTTGAATCAACGAAAATGTCATGTTTCTAAAAAACCTGCTCCCAAAAAAACACCTAAAATATCTTTCATTAATATTACCTCAAGCAAATCAACTTTATTATGAATTTCGATAGAAAAATTAATGCTATCGACTTCCCAACTGCAGTAAGGAATATTAAAGTATTATCATCCGTATCACATCAAATCAATCTTAAACCTCAAATCAAAAATCTTACATCACAATTCTGCACTCTGTCTTCTTCTGCTTTTATAAAAGGTATACGCTATCACCGACACCAGAATGATGGTAGCCCCCACATAAAATCCTGAGGACATATGCTCTGATTCGCCAAAAATAAAATAAGCCGCCAGTATGCCATAAATAGGCTCGAGATTGATAGCCAACACCACCTGATAGGCCGAGAGTTTCTGCATGATCTTTACTGTGGCAGCAAAGGCGAAAGCCGTACAGATTACGCCCAATAGCAACAAAAAAATCAGGTCGTTGGTAGTGAGACTAAGTTGGATATCGGCATAGTCTTTGGCCGTGAACAGGAAAATAGACAGGCAAACAAAGCCGCTAAGCATCTCCCAAAAGGCCGTGACATCGGGTTTATATTTTAGGGCCACTTGCTTGTTGAGCACACTGAACAGGCTGGAAAAGAGAGAAGCAAAAATGGTAAACACTATGCCCATGAGATAGCGGGTCTCGAAACGGAAGATGATATAAATACCCAGAATGATGACTAATCCAATGGCCACTTCTACCAGGGATATCTTGCGTCTTTGAATCAGGGGTTCCATGATGCTGGTAAAAAGCGTTCCCACCGACAGGCAGCCCAAAGCCACCGAAACGTTGGATACTTTGATGGCCTGAAAAAAGCATATCCAATGCACCGCAATGATGATGCCTATGGCACTCAGTGCCAGAATATCTTTCAATGGCAGCGCCAGCGATTGTCGTTTAATTAAGGTTATCAAACCCAAAGCCGCAAAGGCTATCATCATACGGTACCAAACCAGTTCGTAGGCCGGCAGCGATATTAGCTTGCCTAAAATGGCTGTGAAACCCAATATCAGCACCACCACATGCAGTAGCAGGTTGTATTTCAGTATATCTTTTTCAAGGTGGGGCATGGCTGCAAAAGTAAAACATTTTTCATGCAAAGCCAGCACACCGGTGAATTTATAGAATAGAGAGTCCACAAAACCCAAATTCCAAATCTAAAATGCTAAATCAAAAATCAAAAATCTCAAACCCCTTCCATCTTCCTGATTTTTTATACTTTTGAAAGGTAAAATTCACCCATGCCTGCAAAGCCCGAGCTATCCGAAATGCCTATGTTCTTTATTATAGGGCGACCGCGTTCGGGCACTACTCTGCTTAGTTTGATGCTCGATGCTCATCCCCATGTGGCTATACCCGGCGAATGCAATTTCATACTGGCGCTTTCGAATAATTTTAAAAACATCAAAACAATGGATGAGCGAAGCAAGCTGCTATTTATGTCGGACCTGAGGGGCAGCAAGTATTTCGACACCCTGGCCATTGACCGCGAAGCTTTGCGGCAGAAGCTTTCCGACACAGAAGCTACCACCTTCGGCAAACTCATTCGCACGGTGCAGCTATCCAGCCAGTCGGTTTATGCGAAAAGGGATATCACGATCACCGGGGATAAAAACCCATCTTACTCATCCGAGAATTTTCATAAGATATTCAGTTGTTTTCCGGAGGCCCGTTACATACATTTGGTACGCGATTATCATGACCATATCGCCTCCATGCTTTCAGGCAACTTTCGTTCGCCCTCGGCTACTTTTATAGCCATGGTCTGGAGACGATCCATAAAAATGATGAAAAGGTACGAAAAAAAGTATCCTGAAAATTTTTACACCCTGCGTTATGAAGACCTCGTAGCAGAGCCTGAAAGCCATATGCAACGGCTCTGCGAGTTTCTCGAGATACCATATTATGAAGGATTGTCCGACTTTTATCAGAAAGAAGAAGCCTATCGCGAAAGTCAACCTCATATTTATTTCGAAGATCATCATCGTTCGCTGTTTCGCAAGGTAGACCAAAGCCGCATAGGCAGCTGGCCTTCGGTGCTAAAAGGAAATCAGCTTACAGCAGTAGAATTTATTGCAGCCAAAACCGGCAGATCGCTGGGGTATGATTATAAGTATGGCACCTTACATCCCATGGTCATTTATTTGATACTGAAATGGCAGTTTATCAGTTTTTTGGTAATTATTTTCAGGGCTTTTGTATATTCGCTCCCTGTTAGAAAAAGAAACCAGACACTACGTAAGATAAAAAACAACGTCATTCTGCTCAGATTGTTCCACTTCTTCAACAGAAGAAATCCTTCGAAACCCACATGAAACGCGAAAAGAATATATTAGGCGAAATAGCGGGAGTGCTCACCAGCAACCTGGCGACCATGATTTTCGGACTGGGTACGGGCATCATCTTGTCGAGGGTGTTAGGTCCAGAGCAAAAAGGAGTGTATACCTCCCTCTTGGTAATACCGGGAATGATAGCCAGTATAGCTGCTTTTGGCACCCGTCAGTCGTCCATTTATCATATTGGAAAAAAGATATTCAGCAATCAGCAGGTAATATCTGCTTTATTCTTTCTTTTTCTCACCAGCAGCAGCATAGGCGTTTTATTGTTTTTGGCCTATCATTTCTTTCTCGGCAAGGGCGATTACACTTCAATAATGATAGTACTGGCCATGCTCTATCTTCCGATAAAACTTCTTATCACCTATTCGGGTAGCATTTTTTTATCCAACCTTCAGTTCAAAAAAGCCAATATGCTCAAATGGCTGACGGCCCTGTTGACATTAATAACCATCTTTATCAGTGTTTTTGTGCTGAGGCAATCGCTAACCGGCGCTCTTATAGCGCTAATTTCGGCCACCACGATAGTACTGCTGATCTCCATCTTCTATATTATCAAAGATCATGGTATCCACATACATTTTGATAAAAAAGTGATCATGACACTGTTCAATATGGGTATTATTTATGCCCTGGCGCTTTTCATCATTCAGCTCAACTATCGTGTGGATATCATCATTCTCGATTTTCTTTCGAACAAAACTGAGATAGGCTATTACTCTATAGGTGTGGCTGTGGCCGAGAAGTTATGGCAAATACCTTTGGCGATTGGCATTGTGGTAATGAGCCGAAGTGCCAGCACCACCGATATGCCGCTTTTGATCAAAGAAATAGGACGACTGCTGCGTTTGGGATTTCTGTTGGTTTTGATAGCCTCAGTTATATTATTTTTCATTGTCCCAACCGTCTTGCCTTTTCTTTACGGAGTGGCATTTACCCGAAGCATCACCGTGGTTCAGCATATCATACCCGGCATTATGTTCTTTGTTATTGTAAGGGTTTTGAGCAGTAGTTTGGCCGGTTTGGGTAAGCCCTGGATCATAATAGCCATATTCCTGCCCGCTTTAATACTTAATGTAATTCTTAATTTTCTTTGGATACCCATATGGGGATGCATTGGAGCGGCCTGGGCCACCAATGTCAGCTATTTTTCAGGAGCAGTGATATTGCTTTTCGCCTATGCCCGCATCACCAAAACACCATTATCCGATCTGCTATTATTCCGTAAGGAGGATTTCCAGATCATGAAAAACATCAGAGATATCCGAACCCGAAAAAGGCAATTGAAAATTACAGCCGAAGAAAATGCTTTAGACAATGAATAGCCCTATCGACAACATTCCTTTCTTTTTCGTAGTTGGCCGCGCCCGTTCGGGGACTACCCTGCTGCGATGCCTGCTGGATGCACATGCAGAGATCAACATCCCGCTCGAATGCGCTTTCATCATACACCTTCATTCGAAATACGGCAGCCGAAAGGATTGGAGAACAGAAGATCTGGAGACCTTTTATCAGGATCTGCAGCAATACCCAA
>CAZNRQ010000046.1:0-12356 GCA_964574845.1 uncultured Bacteroidales bacterium | reverse complement strand
ACTTCGGCCACTTTTCTTTTGCTGCCTATCATTCCCACATAAGCGAAAGGTTTACGGCCCAGTTGTGTCACTATGCTTTCATCGTAGGCATGCTGCGGAGTAACGATCACAGAAAAAGTGCTGTCAGTGAATTCAGCTTTTTCGATGGCTGAGAAATAATCTTCGGTGACGCATCGATAAGGTGATGAATCGAACTCAGAGAAAATGACTTCGCGTTCGTCAAAAAGAGTCACCCGGAAACCAAATTCCAGAGCGTAACGGGCCACCACACGGCCAATATGTCCGGCACCAAAAATATAAAGATTGATGAGGCTGCGGATGGGTTCGAAATACACCTCAACTTGTCCCCCGCAATGCATGCCCAAATCATCTTCCAAATGATAGGCTTTTTTCATTGGAATACCTGACTTCAAGACATCCAGAGCATCAGAGATGGCCTGAAATTCTATACCGCCTCCTCCAATGGTACCTATTATTTTGCGGTCGGGGAAGACTATCATTTTGGAGCCCGCCTTGCGTGGCGAAGAGCCGCTGGTATGGGTAATAATGCAGAACACGCCTGCACGATTTTCGAGTATGAGTTGATTTAGCTGAGTGTAGAAGTTCATAAAAAAATATTTCTATTCAAAAGTAAGGAATTTTTGGTTGGGAGGTTTGATGGGAGAGGAAATTGTTCCATTGTTCGATTCCCGCCTGATCGGACGGGCAGGGTTAAATTGTTGTAATAGTAAAACAAAGCGCCAAATGACAAAAAACAAAAAACAAATAATAATCAATTTTCTAAATTTCAATTTTCAAAACATTCTAATGCCGACGTTTGGTGATTTTGCCGTAGGCATCCCTGTGGGAGAATTTAGTTTTTCGAATTTGTTTGTCATTTGTGTTTTGTATTTTGTAATTTTATGTCTTAAAGCTTAGCGTTATGAAAATAAAACTTTATATCCTTGTGATCCTGCTGATACCATTTAATTCCTTTGGTATTAGCGGTTATGATTATGGTGACACCCTCACCTGTCTGGCGGTTTCTGGTTTGAAAATCCGTTCGGAACCCGGAGGAGAGAATGTGATCGGTAAAGTCCCTTACGGCGAAAAAGTTATTGCCTATGCCAGACCTCTGGATGCATCCGGAAAAGAATTTTATTACAAATCGGAAGGTATAGAAGGGAGTTGGGTAAAAGTAAAATTTAACGATCTGACCGGTTATGTGTTCGATGGATTCTTAAGCAGTTTGCCTGCTCCTTCGCTCCAATGTACTTCCTTGAAACAATATGCCGAAAAGACTTTTTTCCGAAGTGGCCGAAAAAATGTCTACCCACATAAAAGTGAAGGACTCTCTCTGGCTGACACCCTGGAATTCTTTGTTTATAATGGATTTTACCTGGTACATGAAGAACGCTTTGGCTATGAATCCTGGTCGGAAAGTCTGACCATTCAGGGAACCTCGGCTGAAGAATGCTTCCTGCTGGCTATGGCAATTTATAAAAAGGACATCGACAAAGTGGTGGAAGATATGAAGGCTCACCCCGACCAGTTGGGTATAGCGTTGCAAAAGGAGATTGACTATAAGATCAATGAATTTAAGTATTTCAATTTTACTGACGGAAAGTATGTATTGGAATTGATGGATGATGGTTGTTATGATGTAATCAGCATATTGAAACTTACTGACAACACCTTCAAGATATCGAGAAGCAGCGGCTGTTAAATATTAATTTGTCCCAAATACCTTTAATTCGACAGCAGCATTTGAGACAAGGATTGCAGCAACTAAGGTGACAATTGCAACAACTGAGGGAACAATTACTGCAACTGAAGGAACAATTGCTGCAAATGAAGGAACAATTGCTGCAACTGAAAGGACGATTGCTGCAAATGAGGGAACGATTGCTGCAACTGAAGCGACAATTGCAGCAACTGAGGTGACAATTGCAGCATCTGAAGCGACAATTGCAACAACTGAGGGAACGATTGCTGCAAATGAGGGAACGATTGCTGCAAATGAGAGGACGATTGCAACAACTGAAAGGACAATTGCTGCAAATGAGAGGACGATTGCAACAACTGAAAGGACGATTGCTGCAATTTGAACGTCAATAATATTTGATTAAATAAAAGACGCCTGCCGAAACATATCCGGCAGGCGTCTTTATTTTAGGCAATTAATCTTTCTACTTCTTGTTCTCAGGCAACCACATACCTGTGAAAATATTGGGTGTGCTATAGAACTTTTTGGCTGTTTCAATCAGTTTTTCAGGAGTGATAGCCTGCAATCTTTGTTCCACTGTGAGTATTCTTTCAGGATCAACTCCGTTGAGATAAGCAGATTGCAGATTGTTCAACCAATATTGGTTTTTCTTGATGTTCACCTTATAGCTCTGTATGCCGGGCTCACGAACTCCCTGCCAGTCTTTTTCGGTGATACCACCAGCCACTTTCACACCTTCCACCAACTTAAGGAAAGCTGAGTCAACCTTCTTAATATTATCGGGACTGCAAGGAAAATATGATTGAAGCATAAGCTCTTCCTTAGGATATTTGGTAACAGAACCATAGAATCCTCCGCCATAGATGGCACTCATTTTCTCGCGGATGGTATCGGTTATTTTGTTGTTCAATACACCATTCAACTGTTGCAACAGGAAGTTGTCGTCAGGATTATAGGTAGATGCACCGGTAAAATAATGGGTAAGCATGGCTTTTTGTTCGCTGCCTTTGCGCAGGGTATAGCTTTGCTTTCCCTTGATGGTATTCATACCCATATCCTTATATTCAGCTTTGGATGCTTTTGCGGTCAGTCCACCAATGTATTTTTCGATGAGCGGAGTGATTTGCGCCTCAGTAAAAGTTCCTACAATGGTATAATACATTCCCGAGGGATTGCCAATGCGGTCGAGATAAAATGCTACAGCACGATCAAGATTTATTTTATCATAATCGGTGGGGCTTTCGATCTGATGTGCCCTGGGATTGCCCTGATATAAGATATTATAAACGGTATCGGAAAAAAGATTCTCAGGATTCTGTTTGGTGAGTTCGAGTTGTTGTTTCGAACGGGTGACGAACGACTGGAAAGCTTCTTTATCGATGCGTGGCTCAGTACACTTGAGATACAACAACTGGAACATGGTTTCCAGATCTTTTATGGTGCTGTTTCCGTTGATATACTCAGTGTAGGTATCAACCACCGGGGAAATCTTTACGTTTTTGCCCGAAAGGAATTTGTCGAGATCGGTAGTGGAGAATGAACCATAGCCCATTTCTTCGACCACGTTATTGCTGAATTGTGCACTTTGGTAATCAGCTCCGGTATACGCACTGTAGCCACCGAATTTGCTTCCTTTGAGTAGAATCTCATCGTTTTTGAAATCGGTAGGTTTGATACAAACAATAGCTCCGTTGCTCAGTGTAAAGGTTGTGGTTCCGAGTTTTTCGTTCTTAACGGTCTTCACTATCTTTCCTGCAACCGGTTCTTTGGTGAGCAGTTTGGAAGCTATTTGCTTTTCAGCGTATGCGGTAATATTACTCTTCATGGCATCATCTATCCACTGTTTGTATTGAGCATCTGTGGGAAGTCCGGCAGCGGTTTTGGTGGTCACATAGCTGAAATATTTGTCGCCAATGTCGATCTTGTTGCGGATGGCATCAAAATCTTTCAAAGTGATCTTGTCCATATGGGCTTTGGCAAAATTGTATTCCCATTCAATACCCGGAATAGGTTCCTGTGAGAGGAAATTATTTACGTATTCCCAAACCAGGCGGCCCGATTCGGTCTTGTCGCGCTCGTTATATTGTTTCTCATAATCTGATAATACCTTTGCTTTGGCACGGGCCAATTCGGCTTCGGTGAAACCAAATTTCTTTACACGCAAACATTCAGTAACCAGGGCCTGAATAGCTGCTTTGATACCATCAGGTCCGCAAGCAGCAGCAGCAGTGAAGTTCTCATAACCACGTGCCCAGCCTCCGAGATAGACATATGCATAGATAAAAGGAGGATTGGGTGAACTCTTCAGTTCGTCCAAACGGCTAGTAATCATCTCAAAACAAAGGTTGTTGATGATATCGTTCAGATAATCGCCTTCGGTGACCGATGGTTTTTTCACATGAGAATTTCCCAACAGGTTCACATAAGTGGCATCGGCTTCTTTATCGGTAACCACCATGGCCTGGCTTTGGGTGAATGGTTTCACTTCGAATGTTTCAGGACGTTTGCGCTCGGGGGTAGGATTTTTGACATCACCGAATTTTTCCTTGATCAATTGTTCTGCTTTTTCAACAGACATATCTCCCACTACTATCACAGCCTGGTTGTCGGGACGGTACCATTCGTTATAAAAACGACGCAGCACTTTATGATCGAAACTGGCAATAATAGAATCTTTACCAATGGGCAAACGTTCGCCATATTTGGATCCGTTGAGCATTTTGGGCAACCATATCTTCATCATACGGTCGTCGGCTCCTTTGCCAAGACGGCTTTCGGATAAAATAACGCCACGCTCTTTATCAATTTCTTTATCGGTAAGTAAAGTTCCGTGAGCCCAGTCGGCAATTACGGTGAAAGCTTTGTCGAGTTTGTCGGCATCATCGCTGGGAACAGGAAGAATGTACACCGTTTCGTCGAAACCGGTGAAAGCATTCAGGTCGTTACCAAAACCGACTCCAATACTCTGGAGGTAATGAACCAGTTCGTTGTCCGGGAAATGGGTAAGGCCGTTGAAGTTCATGTGTTCCATGAAGTGGGCCAACCCTTGCTGGTCGTCATCTTCCAGAATAGCTCCGGCATTGACTGCCATGCGCAGTTCCACCTTTTTTTCCGGCTTGCCGTTGTTTACTATATAATACTTCAATCCGTTGGGCAAGGTTCCTATTTTCACCTTAGGGGTTACAGGAATTTTGGCCGAAAGATCGGTTTGTGCATTGACTCCCTGCCCTGCAAATAGCAGCGCACAGAAGATAATCAGAAGGATTTTTTTCATTTTTTCTTAATTACAGTTTTGATTTTAATTGAAATATTTGGTTTGAAAACTAAGGGTGAAATTACATAATTTCGATGAAAAGGAAGACAATTTATCAGATAATTCTAAATCCTGCTTTTTTCAGATCATCAAAATAAGACGGGTAGGACTTGCTGACACATTCGGAATCGTTGAGATTGACTCGACAATGTATCATGGCCATCGGCGCCAGCGACATGGCAATGCGGTGATCGTTGTGCGAATCGCAGACGACTTCGGCATCGTCGAAACTACCTTTGTTGCCATCGTACACCAATGAACTTTCCTGTTTATCGTAGTTGAAATAGTATCCGAATTTTGCCAGTTCGCTGATCATGGCCGATACCCGGTCAGACTCTTTGATGACCAGATTTTGCAGACCGGTGAAACGGAAAGGGATTTTCAGACCTGCACAGGTAGCCATCACAGGCGGGAAGAGATCGGGCGTCAGAAAAAAATCATGGGTGATGACCATGGACTGAGATTCCTTGCGCGAAAGCAGAACGGAATCGTCGAGATAAGAAGTTTTCACACCCAGCTTATCGTAAATATCGGCCACTATCGCATCGCCCTGCAGTGAATTCCGGCTCAAACCTTTTAACTCTACTTCGGCCACTTTGGAAAAAGCAACCATCTGATACCAAAAAGCCGCGGCCGACCAATCGGCTTCGACCACGAAATTTCGCGGCTGAAACGCTTGCTTTGCCACTTCTATGGTTTTCCATTTCCAAAGTGATGACACCCCGAAATGTTCCATCATTTTCAGAGTCATGCTTATGTAGGGTTTGGAAGCTATATCGCCCAATAGTTTGAGTTGAAGTCCCTGTGGAAGTTGGGGAGCTATGAGTAGTAAAGCTGAAATGAACTGACTGCTGATGCCTGCCCTGATGGTGGTTTTAGAGCCACTCAAAATTGCTCCGTTTATGATGAGGGGTGGATGATTGTTTTTGGCGGCATAGCTAATATCGGCTCCCAGTTTGTTCAGGGCTTTCACCAAATCGCCCACGGGTCGTTTCAGCATGCGTTTCGAACCTGTCAGGGTGCGCTTACCCGGTGTGATGGCAAAAAGTGCCGTCAGAAAACGGAAGGCCGTGCCGGCATCGCCCACATCAAATACCTCTTCTTCCGTAAGGTTCTCTATGCATCTTTGTAATATCAGGGTATCATCCGAAAGGGAAAGATTATCTATGGTAAAGCTTTCTTTGCACAAAGCTTTGATGAGCAACAAACGGTTGCTGATGCTTTTGGAAGCAGGCAGGTCAACAGAAGTTTTTATGCCCGTTGACCCCATGCGTATCTGAATGCCGGACATCTTGTTTTTTTTCTACAAATATATTAATTCGGCAGATTCAAAACAAAAAAACTACAGAATTTTAAGTTTATAAATAATAATAGTAATCCAATGCCTCGAAAATGAGCTTTTCGCTGAAATGCTGGTCGATGCAGGCAGTGCCCACAGCGCTGAGCAGGGTAAAGTTGATCTTCGAATCGGCATTCTTTTTATCATTGCGTATCATGCGCAGCAATTCGCTTTTCTCTATGTTGAGCTTGTGCTTGCCGCAGGAACCGGCTATTTTGTCGATGATGGATTTGGTTTCTTCATCGCTCAGCCCACTCACCTTGTTCGAAAGCCAGGTTTCGCATATCATGCCAATGGCCACCGAATCGCCGTGCAAAAGAGGGTTTTTGCCATGTATGATGGAATAAGATTCTATGGCATGGCCAATGGTATGACCGAAATTCAGTGATTTGCGAATGTCTTTTTCCAAAGGGTCCTTACTGACGATTTCCCTTTTTAAACCTACGGCCGCAGCAATGATCTCAGGATGCGAGAGAATATCCTTATAGCCAATATCCTGAAGCTGTTGCCAGAGTTGTTTTCCGCAAACCAGCGCAATCTTGAGCAATTCGGCAAAACCCGAACGCAGATGCTCTTCGGGCAGGGTCTGCAGATAGGTGATGTCGATAAAGGTCTTTTCGGAAGGCGCAAAGGCACCTATTATATTTTTCAGTCCCAGGAAATCTACTCCGGTCTTCCCTCCTACGGCAGCATCTACCATACCCAGCAGCGAAGTGGGAACATTGCAATGGGGTATGCCTCGTTTGTAGACCGAAGCAGCAAAGCCACCTATATCGGTTATCACCCCGCCGCCCAGATTGATGAGCAGTGAATTGCGTCCGGCAAAGTCGTCAGTCAATGCTTTCCATATGATTTCACAAGTCTTGAGGTTTTTATGCGCCTCGCCCGAAGCAATGGTGATGCCTGTATAGTTATCAATATGGGGGGTGTTCTTCACAAAGGCCGGCAGACAGTGCTTTTTGGTGTTCTCGTCGGTAAGTATATAAAACCGGCAGCCCGACTGCTCTTTCTGTGAAAGATATTCGACAAAGGCATGGTAGTCGGCAGGGGCAAACAGGTATTGAGATTCAGTTTCCACAATAGTATCTATTAAGTTTTGCCTAAAGTTACTACAATTTTGGGAATCAGAGGATAATTCTTTTGGAAAGATGGAGGAGTGGAATCCGCCGCGGCGGATGGAATGATGGAAAAATGGAAGGGGGGAAGGGTTTTATGGTTAAATTGTCAAATGGTTTTAAGGTTGGAAGGAATAACTGATTATTGCTTCACCTTTGTGGTGGAATATTTCGCTACATTGCCGGCTTTGCTTCACCTTTTGTACTCATTTTATTACATCAAAAGTAAAAAAATATCTTCTACAAATAATCCCAAGTTGATTTTATTTTGGGGATTATCCTTCTTACATTCTTTACCTCTCCCCCACTTTCATCGCCAGAGCATGTTTTAAAACAATCGTTCGGTGAATTTTTCGCTTGGTGATACAATTTGAAAATGTTTTTCGTTGCATTGAAAATGTTTTTCATGGCAATGAAAATGAGTCAACCGGAAGTAATATCGCTTCGATTTATTGCAATCTTCATTTGGCCGAATTGACATTAATTCGTCGCAAAATAATCTTCATCTTTTGCAATGCAATCTTCATTTGACCGATAACGATATTCATTCGTTTGAAAGCAATCTTCATTTGGGAGAAAGCGATATTGATTTCAGCCGGGTTACTTAGATTCATTTGAAAGCAATCATTATTTAATCGAAAGTGACATTGGATCGTTTGATAGCAATCTTCATTTGACCGAAAGCGAAATTCATTCGTTGAAAGCAATCTTCATTTGGGTGAAACCGATATTGATTTCAGCCGGATGGCATTGATTCGTCGGGAAGCAATCTTCATTCGAGCGAAAGCGATATTGATTCGATGCAAAGAGTGATTGAAACTCATCATATGAAGCTTCATCTGATTCAGATCAATAATAATCTGCTCGAAAGCAAATTTGATTTGGGCAAGAGTGATTGTAATACTTATAGTTATAAATCAAATTGGGAAAGATTAAACATAGGCGTAGGCTTATTAAAATTGACCCATACAAATCAGGATTATTATAGGGAAAATAAAACCCTCTCCCATTTTTTACTAACTTTGTTTGATAAAAACACCCCCCTCATGATCCTTTTCGATAACCTGGAAACCGCCTTCCGCATCAACACCGACAGCGAGATTCGCAAGGCTAAGTTTCTGTTCTCTATGCTGAAATATCCCTGGCTGGTGAAAACCGGTAAAATATTGTTGCAAGTGGCCCTATTCATTCATTTTCCCGTAAGGGCTTTGCTGAAACGCAATATCTTTAGCCATTTCTGCGGAGGCGAAACCCGCCAGGAATGTGAACCCACTGTGGAACGCCTCAAGCAATACCATGTACAGACCATACTCGATTACTCGGCCGAAGGAGGCGAATCGGAAGCCGAACTGGATGCTGTGGCCGCCGAGATCACTGCCCTGATAAAATATTCCGCCCAAAACCCTGCCATTCCCTTTGCTGTTTTCAAACCTACGGGCATAGTGAGGCTGGGATTGCTGCAAAAAATAGCCGAAGGGGCCAGCCTTTCGGATGCCGAACAAGAGGAATACGAAAGAGCCCGCCTTCGTTTTACGGCATTGTGCGATCTGTCGGCTTCGCTGCAGTTGCCTTTGTTTGTGGATGCCGAAGAAACCTGGATTCAAAAACCCATTGACGACCTATTGCTCGAAATGATGCGCAAACACAACCGTCCACGCGCCCTCATCTTCAACACCCTGCAGATGTACCGCACCGATAGGCTGGAGTTTCTTTGGTCCCTGACCGAAAACGCCCGTAAAGAACAATTTTTTGTGGGTCTGAAGCTGGTTCGCGGGGCCTATATGGAAAAGGAAAGAGAACGTGCCGTGAAAATGGGCTATCCGTCCCCCATTCTGGGCAGCAAGGCCGAAACCGATGCCTCTTATAACAAAGCGGTGGAGCATTGTTTCGAACACAGCGATATCATCTCGGTCTGCAATGCCTCGCACAACGAGCTGAGTTGCGCCCTGCTGGTCGAGTTGATAGAAGCCAACCATATGGACCGCTCCGACCCACGCTTCTGGTTTGCCCAGCTCTACGGCATGAGCAACCACATCAGCTTCAACCTGGCCGAAAAAGGATTCAATGTCTGCAAGTATCTGCCTTACGGCCCCGTGAAAGCCGTGATGCCCTACCTTATCCGCCGCGCCGAAGAAAACACCTCACTGGCCGGACAAACCGGACGCGAACTGCAGATGATTGCGCAGGAACAGGGAAGACGGAAGTCGGAAGTCGGAAGACCGAAGTAGGGAGATGGAAGACCGAAGTCGGAAGACAGGAGCCAATTGCCATAAGCCACGAGCTTTTAGCCAAAACAATTCAACAAAAAACCAATAAAGTCAGAAGCCAATGCATACACATTTTCCTCACTTCGGTCTCCGGTCTTCGGACTTCCAACCATTTAACAATAAAACAATTCAACAATAAAATCACCCATGAGTATCAAAGGAACCCAAACCGAAAAAAATTTATTGAAAGCCTTTGCAGGCGAATCGCAGGCTAAGAACCGTTACACTTTTTTTGCCAAACAGGCTAAGAAAGAAGGCTACGAGCAGATAGCCGAACTGTTTATGAAGACGGCCCTGCAGGAAGAAGCCCATGCCAAGAAGTTTTTCCGTTTTCTGGAAGGCGGAGCGGTGGAGATCACCGTTACCTATCCGGCAGGCATCATCAACAATACCGAAGAAAATCTGGTGGCTGCGGCCAATGGCGAAAACGAAGAGTGGACCGAACTCTACCCCGAGTTTGCCCGCATTGCCACAGATGAAGGCTTCCCGAAAATTGCCTCAGCCTTCAAACTGATAGCCTCGGTAGAAGCCGAACATGAAGCCCGTTTCCTGAAACTACTCAGGAGCGTGGAAGAAAATAAGGTGTTCGAAAGCGAGGAAATAGAAGAATGGGAATGTCGCAAATGCGGCTATGTTCATAAGGGTAAAAAGGCCCTGGAAAACTGCCCTGCCTGCGAACATCCCAAAGCTTACTTTGAGCGCAAGGCGAAAAATTATTAAAGGATCATTATCTTTCCAGTAACACCTTTTTCCGGATAACGGAATGGTTGCTGAACAAGCTGACGAAATACAATCCGTTCTGCAACAGGCTCAAATCAATACTTTCCGCACTCGCTCCGGCAAGAATCTCTTTTTGGAAGACCAATTGTCCGAGGTCATTCTCTATGGTCAGCCATCCATTTTCCGTCTGGTTTTCGAAAGAAATATTTAACATTCCTGCGGTAGGATTGGGGAACACATCAAACATCGCATTTGTATTTTCAGCAATGCCATCGGGACAAATAATCCAGTTGATCGTAAGGCTGTCACGGTCAATGCAACCTTTGTCGTTCACATCCACCCAAACCACCTGATTGCCCAGTATGCCCGACCAGTCGGAAGTATCGGCAGCATAAACCTGTCCGCCTGTATTATCCCACCAGTTATAGGTAGCACCCGTATGGCCGGCATCAATCAAGAGGGTCTTTCCGGCACACATCGTGGTATCGTGACCGATGTTCAGCGTAAAAGGATAACCAATGGTGATGGTGATTCCCTGATTAACATTAATGGAACATCCGTTGGAATCGACCAGCCTGATCAGGGTAAAAGTGGTGGTAGAATCCAGTGTCATATCGGTCGACAAAATAGGAACATTGATAGGCAGATCCAGTGCCGTATCGGTGCCTGCTGCAAAAGTAAGCAGCCAGGGTCCCTGACCCAGAAGCTCCATCCATAAGGTTGCCGGTGAACCATGACAAACGGCGGTATCGCTGGCATGATTGCCAAAACCGGGCAGGGAATGGTAGGTGCGTGTATAATGAACGGTATCATTAGCAGTATTTGCATCAGAAGCATAATGAGCCGCAAACATGCAGTTATAAGTAGCATATTGGTTGAAATGAAACGGGTTAGTGAATTGTAATACCATGGAATCACCGGGATTCATAGTCGAGATGGTATTGAAATTTTGAACAACAGGAACTGTATTGTCTACCTTATAAGTACCTGTAATAAGCGAACCACCCGGGAAAGCAACCGGACTCATATTAATAACTCTCATCCTCATGATAACCCATCCGGCTGTATCGCATTGTACGAGGTTGGTCTGTTTTACCTTAATATCAAACTGGGCTTGTGTATTAAAAATTATAGTGGAAACCAAAAGAACAAAAAGAAAAAGTTTAATCTTCATAGCAATTCAAAATTAGTCGATCATTATTTATTTTGCAAAGGTAATCAAAAGGGGACTTTTTTCCGGCATTTAAGTAAGGCCTTGGCTTAAATGCCTATTTTTGTCAAAAATAAACACATGCTATCTTATTTCAAAATGATCAGGCCTGTCAACCTGCTGATACTGGCAGCCACTCAATATCTGGTCTTGTTTTTCCTCATACGCCCCATCATGTTGCTCAACCATTGCGACATCATGACCAGCCAACTGGATTTTGCCCTGTTCGTGCTGTCGAATGTGCTTTTGGCTGCCGCGGGATATGCCATCAACGATTTTTACGATACCCGTATCGACAAAATAAACAAACCAGAGAAAAACGTTTTGCTGCAGGGTGTTCCCGCAAAAAATGCCGAAATGCTTTGCTATATTCTTAATGGCGTGGCCTGTCTGCTCGGATTCTATTGCGCCTGGAGGGTAGGCTTCATCAAATTGGGATTTTTGCCATTGGTGGTTGCACTTGCCTTATATTTTTATGCTTTGAAATACAAAAGGCAATTCATAGTAGGAAACATTGTGGTATCTATGGTAATAGCCTATTCTATTTTGGTAGTATGGTTGTTCCAGTTTTTTGCCATCAAATCCGATCAAACGGTTTTTACTAACATGATGAACAATTTTATGGTAATATCCTGGTTTGTTATTGGATTCGCCACATTTGCCTTTTTCATCACCTTTATCAGGGAG
>CAZNRQ010000045.1:0-12593 GCA_964574845.1 uncultured Bacteroidales bacterium | reverse complement strand
GAATCTCTTGTCTATATACACTGGATTCCATTATTAATGTTTTGTTTAGAATCGAGTCAATCTTGGTTGAAAAGTCTTGACCCATGACATTTGTCGAAAGTAATATCAAAATAATAATTAACTTCTTCATCTAAGTATAATTTAAAATTTATATTTCAACAATTTTTAAGTATCCATGAGTGTATCCATCTTTATTATTACTCACAGTTATAGAATATGTTTTATTATGTTCCTTGTTGTTTATGTCTTGATATTTCAAGGAGAGTTGAAATGTTGGAAATACAGGTGCAGTGATTCTTTCTCCATTTCTATAATAGTATCCATCACATGTTTCATAACATTCAAAAATAACATAATTGTAAAACATTATTAAATCCGTAAGTACATGCGGAAATTCAACTTTTGTTAATTTATTACTTACAGAAACTGGGAGTAAATATTTAATTTCCTTTTTTAAAATATAATCAGCGATTGTAAAACCACCTGCAATAGATTGAAAGTTTTTAGTTTCAAAATCAAGATTATTATCCGTAAGTGTAAAGTTAATTATGTCACTCTTATTGTTACTAGCTGCAATTTGTAATATCTCCTTAATAATTTTCGAAACATTAATATCAAATGTCATTGTTAATTTTTTCGCACTCCCTAAACCTATATTATAAAAATCAAGGTGAAAATTCTCTCCAAGTGATCCGCCTATCTCTCTTCCAATATCTTGAATGTTATGATTTTCGTCCCAACTAATACGCCAATAATTTATTGCGATGAGTGAACCTAACCTTTCAGCTTTATATCTTATTTCATACCCACTTATAAGAATACTTGGTAAGTAGATTGTCTCTCGCTGTTTTCTTACTTCTATTAACGCTCTGTAAGCAATAAATAAACTTGCTATTACTGCTATTGAAGATATTAAATTTATAATTGTTGTAATCAACATCATTTTCTATTTGTTTTCCAATTACTTTTAAAATGACCTGATTTTGAGCAGGAGTCCAATTATTATTATTTTGAGTTGAATTCTCATTTTTTTTAATGGATGGTAACGTTCTGCAGCTTTATTTTCGTGCGGCAACCCTGCTTTATCTAGAAGAAGGAATGTTTTTGTCAACGGCCTTCTGATCTAAGAAGCACGTGCCGAATGAAAAAAACCGCGATTATCGGCGGCCTTTCTTTTTGTCAATTAATTCAATCTTCATTCTAAACAAAGTGAAAAAACATCATTTCAACTTTTACTTGGTTTTTTTCATCGTCTTTTTGCCGAAATATGAAACTGAAGTTTGAGTCATTATTTTTACTAATAAAGTTCACATAATATTCGTGCTTTTTCCCTTCAGTTTCTATTTGGTCTATAACATCTGAAAACGCCTTATTATCAACGAAAAAAATCAAAGCAACTTTAGTATCTCTCCATGATATGTAATTGTCGAAAAGTTGATTGATCGTTTCATGAAAACCTTTTGCACCCTTCCACCATTTACATTCAGCAATAAATAAGTTATTCCCTTTATCGTCTTTTAATATAATGTCCGTTTTACCTTGTCTATTAAAAGTTTCTCCTGTAGCAGTAGTTCGTTCGTATCGTCCAGTTAGGTTTGTAAGAAAGTGGTCTCTTAATCCTTCCTCATCCTGACTTTGGTATACTTTCGGCTTTTGTTCTAAATCCTTTCCGTATTGCTTTATTGTAGTGAGAACATCTTTATAAATTTCGTCTGGGAAATCTATATTAGGTATAGATTTCTTTTTTATTATTGCTGTTGATGTGAGTTCAAAGTCATCATCATAAATACTTTCATAACCTTTATCTGTCAAGCGGAAACACTCAAGTCCATCTTTTTCATAAGTCATATAACCACCGTCTATTAAAACATCCGCGGCCGCGGCAAACAAGTCCCGCTCTTTGGGATTAAATTTTGGAATTATATTGTGGTAAAATAATCTGAGCATAACAATGTGCCCTGCTCTGCTATTTGTTTTCCTGAACTGGTCAAGTATTATTTCTGCTATTTCATTTTTAGTTTTCATGTGAGGTTGATTTATTTGTATTGTCTAATATTTAAACGGTCGTTGTTAAAGTTTCAGATACTAATATTCATCCTTATGTTTTGCCTAACAAAGCACACTTATGCATGTACACTGCTGGCCGCTAACCGTAAATTTGACCTCATTCTTTTCATCCCAATTCAAAATCATCAAACGGCGACTTTATCTTTATCTTCTAAGCGATTTGTTGCTTTCATGCGTGTATATCTCCGTCGTCTTGCTGCGCTTGTGTCCCCAAAACTCCTGTATGTGAATCAAGCCCGTGCCCGGTTCCAATAAATGCCTAGTGTAAGAATGCCTCAATTAATGATGTTTTACCACATTTAATATCTTTGCTAAAGATATGCTTTTTTAGTACTTGCGACAAAGACGCTTCCGAATATTTATCCCCACGTATTTGCCCTCAAATAAATAAATTGCCGGAAGGTACTCCCGTTAATCGTTCTGTAACATCTCAATTATCTTTTCCGAAAAGCGTACAACCCTGCCCTTCTGTAATCGGTAAAAAAGAATGCACCACTTCGGTAAATGGGATGCAGGTTTTCGTCAATTTTGCAGTTTCAACTTGCTCATTTCTGCCCATATTTTCCCTTAACGGCTGAAAAAACCTTCACAATACAAAAATATTTTTGATTTTATATGCCTCATTATCAATGCATAGTAATTTATTTTCAATAAAGTTGTTTTTATTTGTATTTTAAAGCAACTATTTGATTACATTTGCCGTCTTCTAATTTCAAATAGGTTCAATATGAAAAAATCATATCCGAGAATTGACAAGAATCAAATGAGCAAAATAACTGTGAAGTACTTTATAAATTTCAATCTTAAAGAGTCGTCAGATAATGGTGATAACGCTGACGGTATAAGTAATAATAATATATCCGGGCCATTACATCCTTTATATATCAAGATAACTTTCAAAAGAGCAACTACTCAATTGAAAAGCTTGATAAATGCGGATTTTACTTCCGTGGAGCATGCCGCATACCACTGTGAGGGGTTAATGGAGATGGAAGCCGCTATGATATCTGATGTTATTTCAAGAGAATATCAACGATTGGGTGAAAAGTTCAGCTTAAAGGGCATAGCCGAAAAATGCAAGCCTTACAGTCAAGGGCTGGCAGAGTATTTTTTGACAAATTTTTTAATTACGGATTATAATAAAGCTATTGGACAATCCAAATCGAAGTATATCCCCCTGCTGTGTTGGAAAGCAAATGATGCCGAACCTTCGATATACTTTGATGCGGCAGTCAAACTGCTTGGAGAAATACCCGAATTAGTAATACTCAAGGAACGGTTTGACTTATATGAACTTTTTGAAACTGTAATGCGTGAAAACCATTTGACCAATAAACAAGTTGTAGAATGGGCATACGGAGACGCCAAGGACGTTTTCAGCCAAAAAGCGCTATCAAGTAAGATTAAGATTAATCATGTGGCTAAGATCATTGCGGCCATTGATGAACAGGTCAAAAGAATTGTGTGATTTTTTTTATTCAAAATGTTGCTTTAAAAAATAAATAAAGAATCCTTAACTAAACCCAAACAAATATGACAGAAACACTACCTCGTTTTGCGCTCATCCCTTACGAAAAGATGGATGAGCTGATGGAAATGATGAAAAAAATGCAAACATTCCTACATCAGGGAAATAAACAAGAACAGGGCGCTCTTGATGATTATATCCTTGAGAAAGATGCTAAAGTACTATTACAAAAAGGAACAACATGGTTCTGGAACAAGCGAAGGTCAAAAGAAATTTCAGGTAAGAAGGCCGGAAACCAATGGTATTATTTGAAAAGTGAAATTCTAAAATTCATTGAAAATGGGAAAACAGCGTAATCAGCCATGCCCACTTTTAAAGTATTACGCATCAGACAGCTCACCTCCTATGATATCGTATATGCTATCGAGTGGTAAATAACCTAATAATAATACCTTAAAAATTGCAAAATGAAAATACAATTTACTATTAGTCCTGAAAACATCTCTGACTTTGCAGGTGTTCTTAGTGAGAATGAAATGAACAATAAAATTGCAGGTAACACCAAAGACGGCAACGTGCTGATTGATGTGTTCCCCTCCCGTGACAACCGGGACAGCCTTGAAGACCTTGAGGAGCTTGCAGAAACCGATGAGTAGTAACCCGGAGCGGCAGGACATAATCCTGCCGCTCCATTAACCCTTATTATATGAGAGATAATAGACAGAACATTCTTGATAATACCAATAATGGCCTTGCCATTTTCGAATATTATATACCACAGTTGAAGGAAAGCGGAACTGCAAAAAACTTCAAGGCGCTGTTTCGTGATGATGGTCACAGCGCAGATGCCAATGTATTTGTTCCCCCTAAAAGCTCAACTTGGTGCTACCATGATTTTGTTACCGGTGAAAACCTCAATCCCTTTGACTTCGTCATGAAGCTCCGGGATTGCGACTTTAAAGAAGCAATAGCAATTATAAGTAAGGATATGCTTATGGATATTCCCGTCACAAGTCAAAAAAAGGTTATCAATACCAGCGCAATTGAAAATTTCAATCTGGTGCATGGAAATGACTACAGCTATTGGCTCGACTATGCGACTGAGTCGGCAATAATGGAAGTTATGTCAAAGTTCAAAGTTCAGGCGCTTGATTCATTTACCTTCACGAAGGGCAATAAGCAGTTTCGCATAGCTGCCAAAGCAAGCGATCCTCTTTTTGGTTTTCAGATTTCGGATACTTGCTGTAAAATATACCGACCAATGCCCACAGGCAAGCAGGTTAAGCACCTTTGGCTTGGCAAGAAGCCCGAAAGCTATCATGACCTTTATGGCATGGATTTGCTGCCTGAGAACACTGAGTTCATCCTGATTGTGGAGGGGCTAAAAGATGCAATTGTAGCAAATGCACATGGAATAGTTGCCGTAGGTGCTGACAATGCCGCAACGAGGCTACAGGCAGAAGACGTTGAACTGCTGCAGAAAAAATGCCAACACCTTATTGTTTGCTATGATATTGACCTGCCGGGAAAAACTGGTGCCATGAAAACCGCATCTGAACATGGTCTTCATAATTTGATTTTACCTGAAACGCTCATTAGTGAAGGTGGAAAAGACCTATCAGACTTCTTTAAACTCGGCCATGCAGTAGATGAGGTATTTCAACTTGTTCAAGCGACCATACGAGCTGGTATCGTAAAAAAAATAGACCAACCTCAAACAGAGGAACGGCGGCTCTCAAAATTTGAAAAAGTTGAACAGCTTATTTCCGAAACTTATGACTTGCGCTATAATGAGGTTTCAAGTGAGATTGAGTTCAAACTCCACAATAGTGACGTTACAGAACACACGCCATTGAATGAGGATAATGTTTACCGGTTCTTGCAACACAACAATATTGAATTCTCCATGTCAAAGCTTAGCTCACTACTCCGATCAGATTACGTTTCCCGATTTAACCCGTTCAAATATTATTTTGAGCATTTGCCGGAATGGTTGCCGAAGTCTGACCCTGATTATATTCAAACTCTTTGTGGGTACATCCCTGTGCAAGATAGTGTACGGTTCGAGGTACAGTTTCGCAAAACACTTGTACGGACAATTGCCTGTGCGCTCACGGATACAACCATAAACAAACAAGCTCTAATCCTTGTGCATGAAGAACAGAACAGCGGAAAAACGACCTTTATCCGTTGGCTTTGCCCTAACTTTCTTAGCAAATACATTGCTGAAAATATTTCGACTGATAAGGATAGTCTGATTGCCCTGAGTGATAATTTGATGATTAACATGGACGAGCTGGCAACACTTTCAAGGGCAGAAATCAATTCGCTAAAAAGCATGTTCAGCAAGGAAACCATCAAAGTACGCCGGCCTTATGACAAGACGGCCTCCTCAGCTCCACGCAGGGCAAGCTTTTTCGGCTCAACTAACAAGGCTGAGTTCCTGACTGATGAAACAGGAAGTGTGCGTTGGCTTTGCTTTGATCTCACAGGCAGGATCAATTGGGATTATAAAAAGGATATCAATATTGATGACGTGTGGCGTCAAGCTTATACCTTGTATAAAACAGGCTTCAAATATGAACTTACCGCCGATGAGATAGAAAGCAATGAAAAGGCCAATCAACAGTATCAAGTGACGACTACCGAAATTGAATTGATACAAAAGCATTATACACCGGGAACAAAAGAGCTTCACGATGCTTTTTACCAAGCTACGGACTTTCTCACAAACCTTGTGGAGAAATACCCTGCTGCAAGATTAAATACAAGCAGCATTGGTAAGGCTCTCAAGCTACTTGGGTTTGAACGGGTATGCAAACGATCAGACAAATATCCGGTAAAAGGCTATTTCATGCAATTTGCAGAAACATCAGTACAAAATGGTGACTACACTACTACGCCCTTCTAAAGGCCGTGATAGATAAGGACACACGTAAGTAGTAGGGATAGATAAACAGCGATTTTCAGGCGCACTACCTTACTTCATAATTCAAAGAAAGTAGTAACGTAGCCATGTAGTAATTGGCTTTTAAAAACAATCAACCAAATGATAACAAAGAAATGTGAAAATTGCGGCAAGGACTTTTACGCACAGAGAAACGATGCGAGATATTGTTCCTCCACATGCCGGAGCACAGTCTGGCAGAGCAACAAAGCTGCCAATGGCGAAACAGAACAATTTCGGAACCAGTTGAAAGGACTGGTGGAGAAGGCTCCGGTTCCGGTTAAGAAAACCATTTTCGAGTCGGTTCCGAATAAAGAATACAATTCCATTTTGGGCAAGTTGGTTTTAAAGAATGACTATGTTAAACGTTTATTACAACAGAAACAAACGTTTATACATCAATTAAACTTATTATCAAACCCCGGCAATGGAGGTATTACACTCACAAGCACAGGGGCAGGTGCATATATTGGGTATATTATACCAAACTCCAACAAGTACGACGAAAAAAAATGCAGAAAAAATGCAGCAATAGGAGGCTTTTTAGGTCTTATAGTTGGCGGAATAGGAGAACTTTTTACTAAAGATAAACGTGACAGGAACCGAAAGGCTGAAATAGATAAAACAAACGTTTATTTGGATGAGCTAAACGTTAAGCTATCATCAGCAAATGTTGAAGTTAACGACCTGAAAGCCTTGTTGGGCAAGACACAACGTTTATTGACAATCGAAAAAGAAGTCATTGAAGAACCGGTTATAAATGAGGTAATCCAACTTGATTATCCAACGAATACTGTCAACGAAGGGCATGAAATAAACGTTTGCAAACAGATAGCTGTCCCGGCGGAAACGTTTGTAAACGGTAATGCGAATAGTAAAATCATTAGCAGTGCAGATTTGGCGGCGCTGGATTACCCGGCACTAAATTTCACAGGTCGGTGGCGGCATATATTCGGGTTGCCTTCCGTTAATTTCCATTGTGCCTTGCATGGGATGGCCGGGGAAGGCAAATCCACTTTTGCACTGCAACTCTCATACTATCTGGCGGAGAACTTTGGCCCCGTTATCTACGTGAGTGGCGAGGAGGGATTTTCAAAAACGATGAAGGATAAAATTGTAAACAATAATGCCATCAGTGATAACCTTTGCCTTGCCGACCTTCGGACTTACGCAGACCTTGTAAACGAAGTAAAGCCTCAAACATATAACTTCATCGTTATTGACAGCCTTGACAACATGCGTATTGGTGCGCTTGAACTAAAAGAACTTCGCAAGCTCTATATGGATTCAGCTCTAATTACAATTTCACAGTCCACAAAAAATGGCAAGATTAGAGGCTCTTACGAGGTTGTTCATGATTGTGATATTGAAATCAACGTTGAGAATGGTGTGGCTATAACGGAGAAAAATAGATTCGGAGAGAGGGGGCGCACTTTTCAAGTCTTCGCAGCAAATAAGCCAGATGCAATGATGCCCCAAATTACAAATAAGGTATAAGGGCGGGGTAACAATCCGGTCGGGGAAGATAGTGCGCTACACATCGCGAAACGCTGTTCCTCGACCTGATTGGGTTGCCTAATGAAAATCAGGCGGACATTCAGCACCGATTACACTTATTTCTTAGATTTTATCCTCTTGTTTTCGGCATCTACAAGAATGTTTCGTAATGCGTTCATGTCGTTACTCAATTTTTTCTCAACTACTTTGGAATAGATTTGTGTTGTACGCATGTTCTTGTGCCCAAGCATGGAACTTACGGATTCAATAGAAACGCCATTGGTTAATGCCACTGTTGTGGCAAAGGTATGACGGGCAATGTGGAAGGTTAGATTTTTGTTTATCTCACACAAATCAGCCAGTTCCTTCAAATAGGCATTCATTTTTTGGTTAGATGCAACGGGAAGCAGGGCTCCGGGAATACTTTTGGGTACGTCACTGTATTTCTCAAGAATTTCAAGAGCCTTTGGCATTAATGGTACCATCGACTTGGTTTCTGTCTTCGTACGGTTTAAATTTATCCACTTGTGCTCATCTATCCCTGTTACGATATGTGCCGCCGTTAGTTTTTGGACATCTATATAAGCCAGCCCCGTGTAGCAACAAAAGACAAAAACATCCCGCACCATATCCATTCGAGGCACAGAAAGCACTTTATTCTCCATGAGGGTGAGTTCTTCCATGCTCAGAAAAAAACGCTCCACGGGTTTTATTTTACACTCAAATTTGGCAAACGGGTCTTTATCAAGCCACTCATATTTTATTGCCATATTGATTACCTTTCTAAAGTTCTTGATGTACTTCATAGCCGTGTTATGATTACAATGGTGGCTGGTCTTCAAGAAGTGCTCAAACCCTGAAATGAAATCGTACTTTAATTCTGCAAGAAACATATCCTGACGATGATACTGTCCCTGCATAAATTCTTTCACATGCGACAAGGTCGTATCATACCTCTTTGCAGTAGCAGGGCTATATTCAGTCCCGACAAGTTCCTTTAGTTTATTGTTGTGGAATATGAATGTTTGAAATACTGTTTTTGCATTGCTATCTCGGCCAAGGAAACGGTCTTTGATTTTAACCGCACTCAGTGTCTCATTCCGGTCAACCATATCCCGGCAAATCTTGTTAACTTTGGTTTTCATGCTATCAAGATCCTTCTGTAGTTCTTTAGCATCCGTTTTTGTTCCTGCCGGATGTCCAAGACTCCATCTCAAGATGTCAAATCGTCTGTTGGTAGCAATCTCAGCTCGCTCACCATCCACTGTAACCCTCATGAATACAGGGGCTGTGTTGTTTTTATCTACTTTGTCCGTCCGCTGATAGAAGGATACCGAAAAGGAGTTTTTTTCATTCATAGCAATACAGGTAACCGATTTGCCACAAAAGTAATAATAATTCAATTTCAAACTTAAAATAATAATATTTTTATAATATTGATTTTCAGTTTTTTAAATCACATTCGGTTACCTATTGCCATTTTTCGTAGAGGTAACCGAATAGGGTACCTAATATAGTGAAAAAACGTGAATAAATATGAAATATTGTGAAAAGAAAAAAGGCTCAAATCATTCATTTTGAGCCTTTTTGCAACATTTTGACTGTTAATCCGTGGAGCTGGAGGGATTCGAACCCTCGTCCAAACAAGAAGCAGAAGTGCTTTCTACATGCTTAGTTGCCGCTTGATTGTCGGGAAAGAGCCGGTGGGCAACCGTCCAACCCTTTCCTTAGTCCCTTAATTTTCATTCGCACATCAGGACGCTGTACAAACTATCCCGGCATTTATGATGTTCCGGTCGGGACACCGCTGGGCAGAGTTTCCCGGGGAACAGCCAACCGCTTAATTCTAAACTAAGCAGCTAAGGCGTAATTGTAATCGTTGCCATTTATATTGGCGTATGAATTGGTTTTTACGGGCCACTCTCACAAACACCCGGCATGCTTACAAGTCCACTAACCCTGCTGTCAAAACCAGTCAGCCCCTTGCGGATGCAAAGATACAAATTTCTCAGCAATATCAGGGAATATGCGGCATTTCATCATCAGAGCACGAAATTTTAAATTATAAATTTTAGATTTTAAATTATAACCGGACAAGTTTACCCGAATTTTTAATTCAATTTAAAATTCAACATTTATAATCTAACATTTATTTCGTTTTGTCCGGAAATGGCGGCATTTCAGGAAGTGGCTTGAATTTCTTCATGTCTTCCTTTATCAGTTCTATCGCCTTATTTAACTGTTCATCCTCGCCGGCATATTCCTTCGATGGGTCATTGTCGATGACAACATCAGGGTCAACGCCATGCCCTTCAATGATCCAGTTCTTGCCTTCGGTATCAAAGGGTGCAAATTCAGGTCTGTTCAGGAAACCGCCATCAATAAACGGGAGTGAGCCTCTTATCCCAACTACACCCCCCCAGGAGCGCATACCAACCACTTTACCCATGTTCAGATATTTAAACTGATATGGGAACAAGTCGCCATCACTGGCAGAATACTGGTCGATGAGACAAATTTTAGGTCCAACCACCATTTCAAGGCGACCGGGCGATGAACGCGTGTTACGTGCCATAGTCATCATGGTCATTTCACGATTCAGGCGTTCAATAATCATCGGAGATACATTGCCACCGCCATTGCCCCGGTCGTCAATAATCAAGGCACTCTTCGTCAGTTGAGGATAGAAGTGTTTTACAAATTCATTCAGACCTTCAACACCCATATCCGGAATGTGGATGTAACCAACTTTTCCGTCGGTTGCATCGTTCACTTTTTTAATATTTCCCTGAACCCAGTTGTAATAATACAGTCCGCTTTCATCATCGACCGGCACCACAATTACTTTATGTCCGCCATCGGCAGAGGCAGTGCTGTTGAGTGTCAACTCTACCTGCACACCCGCCATATTCACCAACGATTCGTAGATGTTATTCATGCCGTTGGTTGGCTTTCCATTCACGGCAATAATAAAATCGCCTTCTTTAGCATCGACACCAATTTCGGTAAGCGGCGAACGGCTTTCTTTGGTCCAGTTCTCGCCTTTCAGAATCTTGTCAATTCTAAAATATCCCGATTTATCTTTACTGATTTCAGCACCCAGTAAACCCAGTTCAACACGGCCGGGCAGCGGTCGGTCGCCACCGCCTGTGTATGTGTGTCCGCAACTTATTTCACCAATCATCTCACCAATGATATAATTAAGGTCGGCACGGTTATTTACATAAGCAACCAGCGGCTCGTATTTTTTAAAGACAGCTTTCCAGTCGGCGCCGTGCATATTGGGATCATAAAAGAAATCGCGCATCTGACGCCATGCCTCGGTATAAATTTGCTTCCACTCCTCTTTAAGATTCACCATTACCTGCATGTTGCCCAGGTCGGCGAAGTCTTTTGCATCTACTTTTGATTTTGGAAGGTCAGTTACTGCGTATTTTTCTCCAATATGGACAAGCATTTTTTTCTTGTTTGCCGAGATTTCATAGCTGCCGTATTCGCCCAGATTAGTCTCTTTCTTTTCTTTCAGATCAAACACCATCAGTGATGTTTTGGGATCATTCGCAGTAGTGCGGCAGTAATACACGCAGTTATCGGCAGTTTGAATATTCCAGTATGAACCTGCAGTTATGGGCAAACCGATGATGCGGTCAATAATGCCATCCTGATCAACGGTTACTGTAACCGCAGCCGCATCTTTGTCTTTTGTATCTTTAGTGTCTTTGCTGTCTTTATCATCAGTGTTCACCTCATCATCAACCGATTTAAAAGGACTGGGTGTAGCTTTTGCCAGAGTAACAAAATACACTTTTGCCATATTGGAATAAGAGTGATTCCATTCCGTCCATGAGTAGGTTGGATTAAAGTCGCGGTTAGAAGAAAAGAACAGGTATTTGCCATCGGGACTGAACACGGGTTCGCCGCAGCCGTACCATCCGTCGGTAACCGCAAATTTCTTTTCGCTTGCCATTTCATAAAGATAAATCTTGGTTTCTGAAGTTTTGTCGGGCCTTGCATACGCAATCCATTTGCTGTCGGGCGCCCAGCTAAAGTCGGTAAATTCCCAGTCTTTAGAAACATCAACCTGAACTACCTTTTTTGTGTCAACATCGATGTACTGCAGACGAAGCATTTTATCTGCCCACAACAGTTTCTTACTGTCGGGCGACCATACCGGCTGATATTTATACGTATCGCTTTTTGAAGTGAGCTGTGTGGCATCTGCAGAGCCATCCTGCGCGATGACATAAATTTCGTCTTCACCTGTTTTATCAGAAATATAGGCTATCCATTTTCCATCGGGCGACCAAGCCACATTGCGGTCGTGTACGCCGGATGTCTGTGTAAGATTCCGGGTAATCCCGGTTTTGGCAGGGACTGTCCAGATATCGCCGCGGGCTCCGAAACCAATTCTTTTTCCGTAGGAAGCGAAGTGTTTATGTTTATTTGTACAGAATGGTTTCCCAAATTCGCCACCCAGTTTGTCGAAACATCTATAAGAGAATCACCTTTTGAAACATAATTACTCTTAGCTATTTCTTTATTATCTACCAGAAACGAAGCTACACCCGAAAAGTCCGTGCCTGAATTATTTTGTATACCAGCATGTATATATAT
>CAZNRQ010000044.1:0-12890 GCA_964574845.1 uncultured Bacteroidales bacterium | reverse complement strand
GATAAAAAGAGCCAATACAAAACTGATTCCTACAAAGGAAAACGCCGAACTTTTTGAGATTATCGGTCGAGCTGAAAATTGGTTAAAAAACAATGACTTCCCAAATCAAATTTTAAAATGGGAAACCAAAGTGTGGGGCGAAATACCTGCTGATTTTGGTCGAAAATAGAACTAACCCTATTTTTTCATTAAGGTTTCTACCGAATCAGTAACAAGCTTCAACGTGGATTCTCTGATCGAGTAATAAGAATTCTTACCACTACGGTTAGATTCAACCACACCTTTGTTTTTTAATATTATCAGGTGATGTGATGCCACAGCCTGATCAACGTTCATTTTTTCGAAAATCTGGGTTACTGTCATTTGCTTATTTACCATAAGCAGCTCCAGAATTTCAATTCTCATTGGATGGGCAATACCCCTCAACCTGCTGAAAGCATATTCCAGCACATCGTTATCAAAATCTTTACTCGTGAACATAGTTGTAGTTTAATTTCGATGCTAATTTACTACAAGATTGCAACGGATGCAAGATATTTTTTATAATTTACAAAAAGTTTTCTAAAACGAAATTAATGAAAATGTGTCTATGTCTGTATTTATTTGCGATTTACCATTAAGAAATGAAAGTTCGCAGATGAAGTTGACATATATCTTGTTTACAGGAAACATACGTATCAAATCGAGAGCTGCTTTTGCCGAACCTCCGGTCGCTAAAACATCATCATGAAGCAGAATGATATCATCCTTATCCAACGCATCCTGATGAATATTGAGAATATTTTCGCCATATTCCAGAGAATATGATTTTGAATATACCGGAGCAGGAAGCTTGTTGGGTTTGCGTATAGGAACAAAACCCGCATTCAGTTTGGCCGCCAAAGCACCTCCCAGAATAAATCCGCGTGACTCTATCCCTACCACCTTGGTAATGTTTTTGTCTTTGTAATACTCATAAGTCTTCTCAAATATGTATTGATAGATCTCCGGTTTTTTTAAAGCGGTGGTTATATCTTTAAATAATATGCCCGGTTTGGGAAAATCAGGGACATTTCTTATCGATAGGATAACGTCATTCAGTGTTACAGTGCTCATAGGTTTATTCTTTATTTTTGGTTGGCTAATTGTCCGCAGGCAGCCTGAATATCGGCACCCTTACTTTTGCGTAAATTTACAATAATATTTTTTGATTCCAGAAAATCAGCAAAAGATTTACTCCTTTGAGAATCGCTTTTGCGAAAAGTTGTATCTGAGGTGGAGTTGTAAGGGATTAAATTAATCTTGACAGGGAACGAACGGCAGAATTTGGCCAAAGAATCGGCATCTTCATTGCCGTCGTTAATTCCGGCAAACAAAATGTACTCAATGGTGATGCGGTTATTGGTTTTCTTATGATAATATATCATGGCCTCAGTTAATGTTGTTAATGGATACTTATTAGCCACCGGCATCATTTGTTTTCTTTTGTTTTCGATGGCCGAGTGAAGTGATATGGCTAACTGGTAGGGCGAATTCTCATCTGCCATTTTTTTTATGCCGGGAACCACGCCTGCAGTGGATATGGTTATGCGCTGAGGCGAGAAATTCAAAAGGTTCTTATCTGATATCTTATCGAGAGCCGTTACCATATTCCCGTAATTCATCATTGGTTCGCCCATTCCCATAACCACTATGTTGCTCAGGGGGTGAGTGTATTTTTCCATTGAGAAATTCATCAGCATAACTATCTGGTCGTGGATTTCGGTGAAATCGAGATCGCGTTTAAACCCCAGACTGCCGGTTGCGCAAAACTTACACCCCAGAGCACATCCCACCTGAGTGGAGATACAGGCAGTAATCCTTGATAAAGAAGGGATCAAAACGCTTTCGATGACGCTGCCATCGGCCAGCATAAAGGCATACTTGCGGGTCCCGTCAGTCGAAATATACTCCTCATGGCTTTGGATGGCACTGCAAACGAAATGTTCGGTAAGAACCTTGCGGAATCCCAAAGGAATATCGGTCATCTGGTCGAAACTGGTACCGTTCTTTTTCCATAGCCAGTCGTAAACCTGTCGGGCACGAAAAGGTTTCTCATGGTGGTCTGCTGCCCACGTGATCAATTCTTCCAGCGAAAGAGTTTTAATGTGTTTTATTAAGTTTTGCAATTCAGGAGTGGTTGAAGTTTTTGACAAAATTGTCGATAAGGGTATTGTAGTAGTCTTTTTTTTCCTGCGAAATAAAGGAAGCTTCGAACGAATTGCGGGCAAGAACCACTATATCTTCGTGTGTCAGGTTGAGCGCAGTCTGAACTGCCTGCAAGTTCTCGTTTATATATCCTCCGAAATAAGCAGGATCATCTGAATTAACCGTTACATAGATATTCTTTTCCATCAGATTTTTCAGAGGGTGGTCTTTCAGGTCTTTCACTACGGCCAGCTTCAGGTTCGAAAGGGGACACATCGTGAGGGGAATACGTTTATTAGCTACTTCATGCATCAATTTCTCATCGTCTTTGGTTTGGTTTCCATGATCGATGCGGTGTATCTCCAGATGGTCGATGGCATCGCGAATATACGCTACCGGACCCTCTTCGCCAGCATGTGCCACCAGTTTCATACCCATGCTTTTGGCTTTCGCGAATACATTTTTAAATTTTACCGGCGGATTGCCCAGTTCGGAGGAATCCAGACCCACACCCAATATCTTATCGCGGAAAGGGAGCGAAAGCTCCAGTGTTTCAAAAGCCGATTCTTCGCTCAGGTGACGCAAAAAACACATAATGATTTCGGAGTGTATTAGGTATTGCTTTTCGGCATCCATTGTAGCCCGGTAGATACCGTTGAAGAATACTTCAAAGGGAACATGATTTTCGAGATGGGTCTGGGGATCGAAGAAAATTTCGGTATGCACCACCCTTTGAGAGGCCGCTTTCTTCAGATAAGCCATGGTGAGATCATAAAAATCCTGTTCGAGCTTTAGCACCCGGGACCCTATATAATAAATGTCAAGAAACTCCTGAAGATTGTTGAAGTTGTATGCGTTTCTAAGTTCTTCGACACTTTTATAGGACAAGGAGATATGGTTGCGTTTGGCAATAGTGAACATCAGTTCGGGTTCGAAAGTGCCTTCAATATGTAGGTGTAGTTCGGCCTTGGGTATCTGAGCTATAAATTCAGTAATATTGTTCATAAGGAAAACAAAGTAATTAGAAATAAAGTTCGCAAAGATACCTCTATTCCATGACAATAATGCAATCCTTTCAATTGTCGGGCATTATCAGCAAAAACTCAGAGGTTGTATTTAATCAACAATGGAAATTCGAAATAACCAAAAGAAATAGACCTATCTCACCAATCGTCTTTTTTGATGACTTTGGGAACCATGCCTTTTTTCAGGCTGGCAATAAGTTCGTTGACAGTGTTGTTGATTTGCGCAAGGTAATCTTCGCAAGCCGGGGTATATTGAGGGTCTTTTTTGTCGAGCCAGCGTTCCAATGGGTATTTCGAAACGGCTGCAACAGTGAAATCGGTGAAGGTATAACGGTATTTACCAGGCTTGAACTCGAGTTTCAGGGTATAGTTGATAACATAAGCATCGGTTTTAACGCCTTTTTTGTCAGTATTGAAGATCTTAAAACGATGTCTGATCTCCAGTTTTCCATCTTCCACGTCACGCACGCGGGTTGCCTCCGTAGGGTTTTCATAGTTGGCATTTACCCAGGCTATGGCGGTGTTATATAACTTAGGCACATCGCCTTCCTGAGTTACCACTTCTTTATAAGTGATCAACTTGCTGTCTTCATCCACAGGAACAACGTAGGTTTGGGCAAAACCCGTGTGAATAAAAACAAACAATACAACGAAAACCGTGATAACAAAACTTATTTTTTTCATGCTAATAGTTTTATAAAACAAAGATAGAGTTATTTTTTTAGTCGATGAATTGACATTACCAAAAATTGTACCGTTACGGTTAAAACCTACAGATCACATATGCTTTTTCGAAAAACAGTCTGCCAAGTTGATTTGGCATGTTTAACAGCCGGACGCGTTAATATTAATTGATTTACATACCTCAATTATTATCCGTTCTGCCACTTTTTTAGAGACCATTAAATACCTTTTTGATTATGTTCCGTTGTGAATTCTCAACTAAATACTTCGGTGCATCAAACCATTTCTATTGAATACAAGCCACGTTCTGATGAAAGCCTTTTCACTTGAATGTTTAGCCATCTCACTTACGTGAAATGTTACGTCACTTGCGTGAAATGCTACATCACTTTCATGAAATGCTACATCACTTGCGTGAAATGCTACATCACTTGCGTGAAATGCTACATCACTTGCGTGAAACGCTACTTCACTTGCGTGAAACGCTACTTCACTTGCATGAAATGCTACATCACTTGCATGAAATGCTACTTCACTTGCGTGAAATGGTACTTCACTTGCATGAAATGCTACTTCACTTGCGTGAAATGCTACTTCACTTGCGTGAAATGCTACTTCACTTGCATGAAATGGTGCATCACTTGTATGTTCAGAGTCTTTTCAATAATAGAGACTTCCTCCAAACTCTTACCGTTAAATAAAAAAATTATCTTTGTATAGAAGAATATGGAACTGCTGATACTAAATTACGAATATCCGCCTTTGGGTGGAGGGGCGGGAGTGATGACTCAAACCCTGGCCGAAGGATTGGCAGCATACGGTCATAATGTAACGGTTGTCAGTACATGGTTTACTGGAGAAAAGGAGATAGAAAAGAAGGAAAATCTGAAAATTATCAGGTTAAAATCTAAACGAAGATATACTTACCGTTCCAATCCACGCGAAATGTGGTCGTGGATTGTACATTCCAAAAAGTTTCTTTCCACATACTGTTCGGAGCATCGCTTTGATCTTTGTTTTGCCAATTTTTCGATTCCCGGAGGGGAAACAGCGCTTTTTTTGAAGAAAAGATTCAATATCCCATTTATTGTGGTCTCACATGGTCATGATATTCCATGGTTCTTTCCCCAACAAATGTTCTGGTATCATTTGATCACCTATTATAGAATCCGGAAAATATGTCGTCAATCGGAAAAGCTTGTTTTGTTATCGGAACCCATGAAAGCCAATGCCGATAAATTTATGGGGAAACACCATCAACACAAGAATGTCATCATTTCGAATGCTTTTGACAATAGTTTGTTTTACCCTGATTATTCAAAACGAAACGACGTTTTTACCATAGTTTTTTCGGGACGATTGGTGGAACAAAAGGATCCTATGACTTTTTTGAAAGCAATGCAATTATTAGCGCAACACAATATAAACTTCGAAGTCGAAATTTATGGAGACGGAGTTATGAGGCGCAAGATGGAGAATTTTGTTGGTTGTAATAATTTGATGGAGAAAATACATTTTAAAGGATGGATGAAGAAAGAGGAATTGGCTGAGGCTTACCAAAAAGCTCATGTGTTTGTTTCTACCTCTTTGGAGGAAGGCATGTCAGTTGCTATTTTGGAGGCAATGGCTTCAGGGCTTTATGTTTTTGGGACACCGGTTAGTAATAATATTGTAATGATACATGAAAATGAAAGCGGAGAGATTTTTACATGCGGAACTGCGGATAATTTGGCTCAAAAATTAATTGAATTTTATAAGTATAAATTCAATGAGAATTATCAGATACCGCATAATACCCTGGAAAAATTTGGGGATTATTATCATAATAGGGTTATGATTCAGGGATATACTGATATGTTTGAAAATGCGGATCTATCTGCTACTAAAAAAGAAAATATCCGCAATAGAATTTAGGCTAATTTTGAATTCAATAAAATGAGATCAATACGTATAGGCATTGCACAACTTTTGGTTGAGGGTGGCGAACCCGAGAGAAACTTCCAGCGGGCAGAGAAATTAGTGGATCAGGCAGTTCAAAAAAACTGCAATTTGGTACTTTTACCTGAAACCATTGATTTTGCCTGGACTCATCCCAGCGCGAAAACGGAATGTAAAAGCATACCCGGACCCTATAGTGACTGGTTTTGTAATCTTGCTAAACAAAAGCAAATCTACATTTGTGTCGGCCTGACAGAAAAAAGAGGTGAAAAACGCTATAATACAGCTATTCTGATTAATAAACAGGGAGTGATATTGACCAAGTATAGTAAGATTAACCTATTGGTTGTTGAGCATGATTATTATGAAGTGGGCAAAACACTCAACGTTATAGAAACAGAGTTTGGGAATATAGGCTTGAATATCTGTGCTGATAACTATCCAGAAAGTTTGGCCATAGGACATACACTTGCCCGCATGGGTGCACAGATCATACTTTCACCGTCCTCATGGACAGTTGAATACTCCATCACTGAAGAGGACGACCCATATAAAGAGAAATGGGTATATCCTTTAAGCAAGCTGGCAAAGCTTTACAATATTGTTATCGTAAGTACCACGAGTGTTGGCTATATCGTTGGTGGACCTTATGAGGGGAAAAAAATGGTGGGCTGTTCGCTATTGGTCAATAAAGATGGTGTTTTAGCACAGGGACAGTTTAATGAGTTTGCCGGACAATTAATAGCAGCCGATGTTGAAATTCCTTTCAATGAAGAGAAAGGAACACAAATTGGGGATAGACTCAAAAATATTAATTTCGATTTTAATAATCCCATTTTATGAAGGAAGTGATCGTAAACGGAAAAAAAGTTGATATTCCCTATCAGATATGCTTACGATGTGTTCAGGATAGCAGCGTACCCGGAATAAAATTTGATACTGACGGCGTTTGCAATTTTTGTCATTTACACGATAAAATAGGGGAATTATTTCCTAATGATGAGCGAGGAAATAAGGTTTTATCAAAAGTATTTGATAGAATAAGACGGAAGGGATTCGGTAAAAAGTATGATTGTGTAGTAGGTATCAGTGGTGGTCGCGATAGCATTTACATGTTATATTTAACTGTTAAGAAATGGGGGTTGCGGCCTATAGCTGTTCACTTTAATGATGGATTCGATAACCCGATAGCTGGCGAGAATATGGTGAATGCATGCCGGATATTAGGCGTAGAACTGCGCACCATCACCTCCGATTGGCGTGAGGGTAAAGAGCTCAAGATAGATTTTCTGAAAGCATCTACTCCTGACCTGAATATGGGAACAGATATAGGTATTGCAAGTTCTTTATACGGTGTGGCGGCAAAAGAAAACATTAAATATATTCTAATCGGGCAATCTTTTCGAACAGAGGGTGTCAAACCTCTTTCCTGGTCATTTTTTGATGGGGATTATTTACGAACGGTTCATAATCAATTCGGAAATACTCCCTTAAGAAAATGGACCGCAAACGATCCTGGATTCAACTTTGGGATTAAAGAATTGTTCTATTATTCAGTTATTCGCGGCATCCACACCATTTTACCCATGTACAATTTCAATTACGTCAGAAAAGATGCTGAAGAAATTATCATTAGAGAATTGGAATGGGTATACCCCGGGGCACATTATTATGACGATCTTTACCACAGTTTGATCAAATACGTACACCGGATTAAATTTAATATTGATCTAAACATGAACAGCGATTCCGCCTTGGTTCGTTCGGGTCAACTCTCCAGAGAATTGGCCTTGGAAAGGGCACATGGTATTTACGCTATTGAAGATCCTAAAGTCATAGAACTTTGCGTGAAACGCCTCGGCCTGACCATGGAAGAGTTTAGTTCGTTTATGGAGTTGCCGCCAAAGACTTTCAGAGATTATAAAACTTCTTATAATTACATCAGATTAGCCCGTTATTTGATCAAGCTATTATCCTGGTTGCATTTGTTGCCCAAGATAACCTATTATAAATATTTTTACTTCGGAAAATAAAAAATCAAAACACTATGTATATACTTGGAATTAACGGAGGTGTGAGACACGGCTACCAGGATGTTTCTGCTACTCTTATCAAAGATGGCGAAGTAATTTTTGCTGTAGAAGAAGAAAGATTGAACCGAATTAAATTTTCTCCCGGTCAGTTACCCGAACTCGCCATTTACGAATGTCTGAAATATGCCGGAATTCGAATACAAGACATTGACTATATTGCCTCACATGGTTCAACCTGGGGAGATGAATATGCTGCTAAACTACGACAGTATTTTCTGTTTACATTTGGCCATTGTCCGAAACTAGAGTTTGTTCACCATCATGATGCTCATGCGGCATCCGCTTATTATGGGTCAGGGTTTGATGAGGCTATGGTTGTCACCATTGATGCTTCCGGCGACGGAATTTCAACACAACTGGCTATTGGAAAAGGGTCAGAAATCCAAATTATAAAACGATTTTCAAGGCCCGATAGTATTGGGATTTTCTTTTCAATTCTCACACAATTCTGCGGGTTCCGTCGCGACAGTGATGAATATAAACTTATGGGTTTAGCGGCCTATGGAAATCGTGATAGATTCGATTTCTCCGATATCATTTCATTCAAAGATGGCGTTTATCATTTTGATGAAAGTTTTTTAAAACCTATTCCTGCCGGAGCCTCACAACCCATACGTCAGGAAATGGCCTTTAGTGAAAAACTACTGGAAAAACTGGGACCCAAAAGACTCAAAGAACAGGAAATAACAACCCTCTATAAAGATGTGGCGGCTTCTGCTCAAAAACACCTCGAAGATATCATTGTTGATCTGATTACACATTTTCAAAAAGAAACTGGTGTAAGAAAACTATGTCTTGCCGGAGGAGTTGCCCTGAACTGTCTGGTGAACCAAAAATTGATGAATCTTCCTTGTATTGATGAAATATATGTTCAACCGGCAGCCAGTGATGCAGGGATCTCAATGGGAGCAGCAATGTCAGTTTCCTCTAAATATGGGATCAGACCTTTATCCATAACTTCTGCACTGCTTGGTATGGAATATTCGGACGAACAGATTCAAAAAGTATTGGACGACATTGGTGTAAAATACCATCAAGTTGTTGATCCTGCATTAGTAGCTGTACAAGCCATAGCTGAGAATAAAGTAATCGGATGGTTTCAGGGACGCATGGAGTTTGGTCCCAGGGCATTGGGTGCACGCAGTATTTTAGCAAACCCAGCGATGAAAGATGTGAAAAACATTCTCAATCAAAAAATCAAATATCGTGAATCCTATAGGCCCTTTTGTCCTTCTGTTACAGAAGAAGACGCAAAGACCTATTTTATCGGAAAATCATCAATAGCTCCCTTCATGAATATTACTTTTGGAGTAGCTGAAAGCATGAAAAACAAGGTGCCGGGAATAGTACATGCCGATGGAACTGCCAGAATACAAACGGTTTCGAAAAATTCACAACCGCTATATCATCGATTACTTGAGAAACTAAAAGAGCTTACAGGTCATGCCGTGGTGGTAAATACCAGTTTTAATACCAACAACGAGCCAATTGTTGCTACTCCCTACGATGCCGTGGCAACATTTTATCGAAGCGGTATTGATGTGCTGGTTATAGGAAACTTTGTTCTCGAAAAAGAAAGAAGCTGATCAGGGGATTTGTTTTCGTTCTGTTATCTTCGGCTGAGAAAAAACCAGGCTGAACGGCGATTTCTATATAAGAACCGAATCAGACCCAATATTCGAAAATTTGCCACATATATCCACAAACTCCCCAATATCAAATATCTGCGGAGTTGTGAATTCGAGAGGTTTTTCATGGAAAGATCATTAGATATTTGTTTTCTATAATAGCTCCAATCATTATTAGGTTTCAAATATCCGAATTGCTCCATATGGGCATAGTTATATATCCTGGTACCAGGAAAAGGCACCATTATTGCAAAAATTGGTTCGCTTGGGTTTAGTTTTGAGGCAAAACGAATTGTTTCCCAGATGGTTTTACGGGTTTCACAGGGATGTCCCAGAATAAAAAATGCTCCGGATCTTATTCTGTGTTTCTTAACAATCTTATATGCCTTCAGGACCATTTTTTTGTTAATACCCTTACCAATATTCTTTAAGATCTCATCATTTCCCGATTCAACACCCATTTCAATTCTGGAAACCCCTGCCAGTTTCATTTTTCTGACGATCTCATCATCGATAAAGGAAACATGGGTCTGAATATCCCAGGTGGTTCTTTCAGCAATACGATGTGAGACCATGCTATTAAGCAGGTCCATGGCCCAGGGACGATCGGCAGCAAAAGCCTCATCCCCAAATGAGATGCGGGCCGGATTCTTATGCTGGATCAGCCACAGCATTTCTTCGATGATATTTTTTACTGAACGACGCCTTACCTTGTGTCCATTTGGATTATTGCAGAAATTACAGTTATAAGGACAACCACGCGAACTTTGGATAAAATACTCGCTGGCTGCCGGAAAAAGATCCCATGCCGGCATAGGAAATTGATCAAGGTCTTGTATTTTTTCACGGGTCGGGGTACATTGAATATCACCGGATGTCGACCTATATGCTATTCCCTTTATCTGCTTCCAATCTCTATGAAGGGATATTGCCTCACAAATCTCAGGCAAACTGTGCTCGGCTTCACCCACCACAGCCACGTCAAAAGAGGGGAATTCGATCAAAGTTTGAGCAGGAAGAGCTGTCACATGACTGCCACCAATCAAAACCAAACAATCCGGAAATCGTTTTTTTACCTCCCCGGCCAACTCTCCGGCCGCGATGATCTCATAAGTAAAAGCGGAGATTCCCAATAAATCCGGTTCAAAATTTACAATCTCTGCCAAAAGTGATGCATGGTTCTTTTGTTCAAATTTTGCATCAGAGTACCCTAATTTCAGTCGGTCATCTTTCCTGAGTATACCGAGCAATGTGGCAAGAGATGTTCGAATGAATCCCGGTTTGTCGTAAATGGGTTCTACCACTTTTTCAATAGGAGGAGTAGTCAAAAAAATTTTTAACAAGCTGTTTTTATTTGAAATACCGGTATTATCCATTTTGTCAGAATTTATCTATTACAGCGCTGCCTTCCTCTATCTATTTGGGCAAACAATTTTTTCTCCTGTATCTTTTCACTTCAAAAAATAATGCCGGCATTTCTATTATTGCCTGCAATAGAATTTTCGCAGATGCTCCCTTAGAACTCCCTCCGGACCTGTCGTTATAAACGGAAGGAGTTTCAATAATTTCTAACCCCTTATGAATGATTTTGGCACACATTTCACTTTCAACCAAAGAACTGTTTAATACAGAAGGAATGTTCTGCAACATATTATGCTGATAAACTTTAACCCAATTCACATCCCTGATCCTGATGCCCAGCAGGTAGCGATTATATATCCTGTTTCCCAGACTCAGCGTTTTACGGAACAATGAATATCGGATCTTTTTTCTCCGGTAAAAAGAAACAACGGTATTCTCAGGTATTTGTGCAAATGGTATCAATTCTTTTGGATCGAATTGTCCGTCACCGGGGATAGCGCAAACATTGCGATATTTGGCAGCTTTATATCCTGTCAGAAGAGCTTTTCCAATTCCCAGGTTTTTTTCATGTCTGATAATCCTTATCTGAGGATGCCCCTCAGCTGCATTTTGGGCAATTCGGTTCGTTTCATCTATACTGCCGTCATCAACAACTATTATTTCCCAGTCATTTTGAGTCAAGGAAGGAAGAACTGAGAGGGTTTTCTTAATCGTCCCACCAATTCCTTCGCTTTCGTTATAAGCAAATATAATTACAGACCACGATTGACCCGCATCCATCAATTAACGTCCTTAATAAAGATTTCCTTACCCCTTTCCCTTAGAGAATAGTTGGATGCCGTTAGTATTTTAATAATATTGAGTCCGGAAAGTGCATCCGATACGGGACTATTTCCTGTTGTAATGGCATTGAAAAGATCCTTTATCATCAATGCCAGGGGCTCGGTTGTATCATATTTGGGTACAAAAATATCGCCTGTACGATAATCAACTCTCATCTGGTCGGGATCTTTCCCGTCAGGAAGCAAAAAACCGTGATCATATACTTTGAGTTTTTCCGTTGGCTCAATATCATCGTAAATCATCATTTTTTTTGCCCCCCCTATCATCATCCGGCGCACTTTTACGGGCGACGTCCATGAAGATTGTATATGAACGATCTTTTGATCGCTATAATTCAGGGTGAGGTATGCGAGGTTTTCAATGTGATTGGCCGTATGACATTTTCCTATAGCTGAAACGGAAACCGGCATTTCATTCAGAAAATAATTGACAATAGAAAGATCATGCGTTGCCAGATCCCACAATACATTTACGTCGTTTTGAAAAATTCCCAAATTTATTCTTGTGGCATCTATATATAGAATGTCGCCGAAATAATCCTTTTCTATCAACTCTTTTATTCTTCGGACTACGCCGTTATAAAGGAAAACATGGTCCACCATCAATACCAGATTTCTTTTCTCTGCTTCTGTTTTAAGTTGAATAGCCTGATCATAATCTGAAGTCATGGGCTTTTCGAGCAAAACATGTTTCCCATGCTTTATAGCCGCCATGGCCAGGGAGTAATGTAAACTTACAGGCGTAGCAATCACAATTACATTCAAATGCTCGTTCTGCATCAACTGCATGGCGTCCGTAGTCAATTTAATACCCGGATGATGCGTGGCGGCTAACTGCAGGCGGGCAGGGTTTTGATCACAGATGGCATCAAGGCTGAACCCCTGATGCTGCAAAAGATTTCTTACGAGGTTGGGTCCCCAATACCCATATCCAATTACTGCGGCATGAATCATTGTCTGTAAAATTAGAAAAAAAATCAGAGTAAAAAGGAAATGTTTATTATTTGCGTATCTTCGACTGAAAATTTAAACCCTTATTCATGAAGGTTCCATTTGTTAACTTACAGGCACAGTACAAAAATATTCTGCGGGAAATTAGTAATATTATCAAAGAGGTTGTCGAAAGCGGCAGCTTTGTCTACGGACCCTATC
>CAZNRQ010000043.1:9316-13196 GCA_964574845.1 uncultured Bacteroidales bacterium | reverse complement strand
GCCTATGGCTATTGAGGCATTCCTTGAGAAGAACAAAAAATAATTTCCAAAATTTCGGCTTTGCCTACCTTCTGCAAAGAAGAACGATTATGTAATAAAAGGCATATATTCTTATTGCAGAAGGAAGCTCAGGTTTTTTTTCAGTACCCTTTTACTGTTAAATGGATGGAAGTTCCTTCCACTGCGGATAGTTCTGTGAGAATGCTGACCGCTGTTCCCAAAAGGAATTTCAAAAAAGCAGTGGACAGAAATGCAATAAAACGATTGATCAAAGAGGCCTACAGGCTGAATAAGGAAATTGTAGTAAATTCGGCCGGGGAACACAATAAAAACATCATAATGATGTTACTCTACTCGGGTAAAAAAATTGTAGTCTTTAAAGAAGTCGAAACTAAAATTGTACTAATTTTACAGCAAATAGCCGATAGTCTATGAAGAGAATACTGGGATGGATATTTGTCGCGCTGATTAAAATATATCAATACACGATTTCGCCCTATTTGATGCCATCATGCAGATATACACCGTCCTGTTCTGCCTATGGCGAAGAAGCAATAAAAAAACACGGTCCTTTTAAAGGTGGCTGGCTCACCTTAAAGAGGTTATTATCATGCAACCCCTGGGGTGGCAGCGGTTATGATCCTGTTCCTTAAATAAATCAGAAAAATTATGAAAAAAATCAAATTAATAGTAGCTGCAGTTTGTATCATTGTACTTTCAACAACTGTTACTTTTGCGCAGCAAGATCCGGCTCAGAACGACTTTGAGATATCAAAAAATCTCGACATCTTTATTAACGCTTATAAGCAGCTTAACACAAATTATGTCGACAACATCAATCCGGGGCAACTGATAAAAACAGCTCTGGATGCCATGCTCGAAAGCCTTGACCCTTATACAGTCTATATTCCTGAATCGGATATTGAAGATTACAGGTTTATGACCACAGGCCAGTATGGCGGTATTGGTGCCATAATCTATAGAAGGGATAGCTACATTTATATTTCGGAACCTTACGAGAATGCTCCTGCCGATAAAGCCGGACTTAAGGCCGGAGATAAGATACTTGAGATCAACGGCAAATCGGCACAGAACAAAACCGTGGATGAGGTAAGTACTGCCTTGAAGGGACAACCGGGTACGGATATTGTTTTGCTCATACAACGCGATTCGACGGAAAAACCGGTAGAGAAGACCATTACCCGTGAAGAGATCACTATTACCAATGTCCCTTATTCAGGTTTTGTTTCAAAAGATATTGGTTATATCAACCTGAGCGAATTCAGACAAAATGCAGCCAAAGAAGTGAAAGAGGCTTTTGTTAAACTGACCGAGAACAAAGACTTGAAAGGCGTTATTCTGGACTTGAGAGGCAATGGGGGCGGTTTGCTGAACGAAGCTGTCAGCATTGTAAATATATTTGTGGATAAGGGCCAACTGGTATGCAGTACCAAAGGCAAATTGAAGGACAAAAATAATATTCATCGTACGCAAGGCATACCGGTCGACACCAAAATACCTTTTGTTGTACTGGTTGATGGAAACTCGGCATCGGCATCCGAAATCGTGGCCGGCTCTATTCAGGATCTTGACCGCGGCATCATAATTGGGCAGAGAACTTTTGGAAAAGGGCTGGTGCAAAACATTGTTCCGCTTTCTTATAATGCTCAGATGAAAGTAACCATTGCCAAGTATTATACCCCCAGTGGCCGATGCGTTCAGGCCATTGATTATTTCAACAAAGATGATAACGGCAAGGCACCTCATATTCCTGATTCATTGCTGAAACCTTTTAAGACCAAAGCCGGTCGCACGGTGATGGAAGGCAGCGGAATTGACCCCGATATTGAGGTGGACATGCCCGATTATAAAGATATTACCTTAAGCCTGATGTCGAAAAACCTGTTCTTCGATTTTGCGGTATGGTTCAACAAGAATCATCCTACCATTGCTCCGGCTGCTACTTTTACCATCACTGACGATATCTATGATGAGTTTACAAAATTCCTAAAGGGTAAAGACTATTCCTATACCACAGAGAGCGAAAAAGCACTGGAAGACTTTAAAGATAAAGCCGTCGCTGATAATTACTTCGACAAGGTGAAAGATCAATATAACCTCTTGCACGAAAAAATCATCAGCCAGAAGAAAAACGACCTGATGGATAACAAGGCTGAAATCAGCCGGGTGCTCAGGGTTTTTATTGTGCCACTGTATTATTACCAAAAAGGCAGGATTGAGAGCTCGCTGAGCGACGATATGGATGTGGCCAAAGCCATTGAGATACTTAGTTCGCCAACGGTTTACAGCTCTTATTTGAGCAGTAGTTATGTGAAACCGGAAACAAAGAAAAACAGTAATAAGTAGCTGCGGTTTTTAATAGCTTACTTACTCACTTTTACATGCCCTGGTTTAAGAAGGAATATCATACCCGCATTTATATTTTTGGTTTGCTGTTGTTGGCAGCCTCGCTCACTCTTTCGTTGTTGATGATGAGCATAGCGGAGTTTATCCTGCTGTTCAACTGGCTGGCCGAAGGGAAATTTCGCGAAAAGTATCTTAAACTAAAGGAAAGTAAGGCCGCTCTGGTCTTTTTACTGATCTATGCCCTGCATGTTTTTGGGCTGTTTTATACCCATAATTTCAGTTTTGCCCTCGACGATTTGAGAATAAAGCTGCCCTTGCTGGCCTTGCCGGTAATTTTTGTTACAACTCCATTGCTCAGCCGCAAGATGTTGATAAATGTTTTGTTGGTCCATGTGGCTGCTACTTTTGTGGCCAGTATGGTGGAGGTTGGGATCTTTTTGACCACCGAAGTCAAAGATATACGTGACATTTCCATATTCATTTCACATATTCGTTTTGCCCTGAACATTGATCTGGATATTTTTATTTTGGTATTTCTGGTCCTTACAAAAAACCATTTCAAGATCCCTGTCAAGATAGGGTTCGCCCTACTTGTGTTCTGGTTGGTTTATTTCCTTCTGTTCATGGAATCATTCACCGGAATCATCATACTGGTTGTTGTCAGTATCATATTGATAATAGTCTATATACTAAAGAAATCTCCGGGCCTCTACAAAGTTCTTTTTATGCTTTTTTTGGTAGTAGCAGGCATGGGGTTGTTCTTCTACCTGAACAGGATCTACGTTGATTATCATAAGAACGTGGATACACTGGATACTACTAAACTGGAGAATTACACCAAACATGGCGGCTTTTATCTGCATGCCAGGAAAAGCAAACTTACTGACAACGGCCATTATACCTGGATATATGTCTGTGAAGAAGAATTGCGAAGTGCCTGGAACAAAAGAAGCGAAGTTAAGTTCGACAGTTTGGATCATCAACATCAGCCCCTGCGTTTTACCCTGATCAGGTACCTGACATCAAAGGGTCTGCGTAAAGATATGGATGCTGTGAACAGCCTTTCGGATAAGGAAGTATCGCTAATCGAGAACGGTGTGGCCAATGTGGAATTGGCGGAGAAGGGCAGTTTTACCAACCGCGTGAAGACTGCCATATGGGAATATGAAGATTTTAAAATAACCGGAGACCCCCGCGGCAGGACCATGATACAGCGTATTGAACTTTGGCATAGTTCGCTGAAGCTGATCAAAGATCACTTATGGGTGGGAGTGGGCACGGGCGATGCCGCCGATGTATTTGCTGCTTCCCTCATTTTGCAGGATTCGCTGTTGCAAAAGTCAGAACTCAGGTCGCACAATCAGTTTCTTACTTTCACTATTGCCTTTGGCATCATTGGATTGCTGATATTCCTGTTTGCCTTGTTCTATCCGGGCATCAGAGAGAAGAGATTTGGAGATTTTCTATACCTAGCTTTCTTTTTGATAGCCATTATTTCTATGCTGACGGAAGA
>CAZNRQ010000043.1:0-9306 GCA_964574845.1 uncultured Bacteroidales bacterium | reverse complement strand
GAAGATACTTTGGAAACACAGGCAGGGGTGACCTTCTTTACTTTCTTTAGCTGCCTGTTTCTTTTTGCCGCTAAAAAAGACGGGCATGAATAAAAATCATTACTTTTGTTTTTAGCTAAGTGAAATTCGCTATGAAAAATCACCATTTATCTATCAGCTATACAGAATACGAATCGGTTGATGAGCTGAACCCCGACGACAAATATTTATTGGAAGAAGCCGAAAAAGCATTGCATTGTGCCTATTCTCCCTATTCAGGATTTTCGGTGGGTGCCGCCCTCGAACTGGCCACAGGAGTGGTAGTTACGGGCAATAATCAGGAAAATGCCGCCTATCCTTCGGGTCTTTGTGCCGAAAGGGTGGCTATGTTTGCTGCTTCGTCGCAATATCCGGGCATTCCCTTCAAGGCAATTGCTGTTACGGCCCGTTCGGAAAACTTTTTGGTGAATTACCCTGTTTCGCCCTGCGGTTCGTGCCGACAGGTGATGGCCGAGTACGAAAACACCCGCAAAGCACCCATACGTGTGATACTAAAAGGAGAGACCGGAAAGGTGATAGTTTTCGAAAAAAGCAACGACCTGCTGCCTTTTGTTTTTAATTCCGATCAGCTAAATTCAAAATAATTCTTTAGGGTTATTTCGGGAATTGTGTATATTTACCCTCTCATTCATTAAAATGAAACGGTTATGGCAAAACTACGCTATGTTATTTTATTGTTGTGTGTGATACTGGTCGCCATGACGACCGACAAACCTGCTTACCAAATATTCGACGTAAGAGGGAAAAAAACCACTTACGACAAGATGCTTAAAGATATTTCGCAATGCGAAGTGGTGCTTTTTGGCGAGATGCACGACAGCCCCATATCGCATTGGCTGGAACTGCAACTGACAAAGGACCTCTTTAAGGTGAAAAAACAAAATCTGGTGCTGGGTGCCGAGATGTTCGAAGCCAACGACCAAAGCATTATTGATGCTTATATGAAAGGCGATATGCCCGAAGATACTTTCAGGAAGCAGGCCCATCTGTGGAAAAATTACAATACCGACTACAAACCCCTGGTAGAATTTGCCCGTAATACCAATTGCCGCCTGGTGGGCACCAACATTGCCCGCAAATATGCAGGACTGGTGATGAAAGGCGGTTTTGGCAAGCTGGATTCGCTGAGCGCCGATGAAAAGAAGTTTATAGCCCCATTGCCCGTGGAATACGATCCGGAATTGGACCAATATAAAAAGATGATAGAAAATGCTGAGCCCGATCATAAATCGCCCAACCTGCCCAAAGCACAGGCTATAAAAGATGCCACCATGGCTTATTTCATTTATCAGAATCTGGCCGAAGGGAAACTGTTTTTGCATTACAACGGCACCTACCATTCCGATTTTTTCGAAGGCATTATGTGGTATCTGAAACGTAAAAACGCGGACATGCGCATATTGACCATTGCTACTGTTGAACAAAGTGATATCACCAAACTTACTCCCGATAACATTATGGCTGCTGATTATATCATCTGCGTACCCGATGATATGACCAAAACATATTAATATTGAACAGAGTTTTATTTTTTTTAGTTCTCACCCTGCTGCAACTCCCGTTATTGGGGCAAAACCAGTCGACAACCGGTTACTGCTCTTTCTATGCCGATAAGTTTCAGGGACGTTACACCTCGAGCGGCGACCGCTACGAGAAGTATGCCTATACGGCCGCCCACCGCACCCTGCCTTTCAACACCATCATAGAGATCACCAACCTGCGCAATCAGAAAAAAGTGCTGGTGAGGGTGAACGACCGCGGCCCTCATGCCAAAAACCGTATACTCGATGTTTCTAAAGCTGCGGCATTACAATTGGACATGGTGGCCTATGGCGTGGAAAAGGTGAGCTATCGTGTGCTCGATTCTGTGACTTCGGCCTGGTTGCTCGATACTTTGCGCAATAGCCGCTATCAGGTAAATGGTGTGAAACCTACAGTAGTGAAACAAACGGAAAAGAAAGTGGTGCCTACGCCTGAGAAGACCGTTAACAAAACCCCCGAAACGGTGCTGAAGAACCACGATGTGTTCGATAAAGATATGAATCCTGCGCGGCCCCAGGGCTACGGAGTGCAGGTGGGATACTATAAGAACAAAAGCAACTGCACGGCAGCTATGGCTACTTACGAAAAAACCTACAAAACCACAGGCTATTTCTGGGTAGAGAAGTTTACCAATACTACCTATTATCACCTCATCATGGGCAACTTCCCCGAAAAGGATCAGGCCGAAAAACTACGGCAACAGATCCTAAAGACCATTCCCGGCTGCTTCGTGATGGCGTGGACCAAAATATAGAAAAAATCGCATCGATTTTTATACTTTTTTATTTTTATTTCTGTATATTTACAGAAATTTTAAAGTTATGAAAACAAGGTATCTGTCTTTTTTTCTGATCTTATTCTTTTTCTCAATTAATTCTTATGCCTCACATTATATGGGCGGAGAAATTACCTGGCAATGTCTTGGCAACGGACACTATCGATTTATTATGAAATTGTATAGAGAATGCCATGGTATTTCTTTTAATACTGTTGATACAATGAGAATTATTAATTATCCGGGATTAAATCATATTACTATGGCATTAAAACCCGGGGCAAATCCTTTAGACTCTCTGGATGGAACTAAGGATGGGATAACGGACATTTCGCCCAGTTGCGGAATATCCGGTTCCGGGATACAGTGTTTGCCAACACCCACTTCAGATAATACCGGTGCAGTTCAGGAGTGGTATTATACTTCCGATGCGGCATATCCCAATGGTGTTCCACTTTCAGGAGTCCCTCCGGCTACAGGATGGGTGTTTTCGTATACCAGCTGTTGCCGAAATCCATGTTCTAATTTGAATTTTCCAACCGGGGCCAGTTGGTTTATCAGGGCTGTGATGTATCCTTATAATGGCACTGATGCTTATCCCTGTTATGACAGTTCGCCTGTTTTTGCCGAAAGTCCTTCCACTGTGATCTGTAGCGGCACTCCTTATCTGTATCACATTGTTGTGAATGAACCAGAATTTGATTCGGTATCCTTTAGTTGGGCTCCGGCCTTAAATGGGAGTATTAATAATCTAATGGGTTATCCAAGCGGATATTCCTATAGTAACCCCTTACCCTCGGCTACTCAGGACACACAGAATGTGGCTGCACAACTTGACTCCATGACAGGGCAAATCAGTTATACCACTTTTACCAATGGGGCTTATGTTACTGTGGTTAAAGTGACTGAATATCGAAATGGAATTAAAATAGGCGAGGTATTCAGAGAATTCCAGTATGTGGTTTTGCCCTGTTCAGGAAATGTTCTTCCCGCAATGGCCGGTCCTTTCTATAATCCAATAAGTGGTCTGATGGAATTCACGGATACTGTGAATATTGGCGATCTTGTTGATTTTGATCTCACAGCCATTGATTACGGGACCTTGCCAAATGGCAATCTGCAAACGCTTACTTTCACGGCATCGGCTTTTGATTTTGGAGAAGGGTATACCAATCCTAGTGTAGGTTGCCCCCATCCACCCTGTGCCACCTTAAATCCTCCACCTATCATTTCTGCCATGCTTGCCGTTGCATCGCATTTTCACTGGCAGACCTCATGTGATCATATGACCCAGTTTATTATTGATAGTAATTTTGCCTACAGTACTCATGACTTTTATTTTCAAGTTTACGATAATTACTGCCCTATCCCGGCATGCTTGTATAAAAAAGTAAGCATTGTTATCAAAAGGCCTTTGGTACTTCCGCAAGTGATCAGCGTTACGGGTAGTGCTGTGCATATTGTTTGGGATGACTATCCCGGCTACGGCGGCTTGTATTATATTTATCGCGCTGTGAATTCAGGACCTTTTATATTAGTTGATTCGGTTTATGGAACCTCTTATTATGATTTGTACAACAGTGTGGGCCAAATTTGCCTCTATAAAATATTAATTAAAGACTCTATTGCCGAATGCGACTGGTGGTCGGCCGAATGCTCTACCCAGCAATGGATGGGAATAGAGGATCAGGACGCTATTGGGGTTAGCAGAGTTTACCCCAATCCTGCTAACGATGCATTTAACATAAGCATCGCAGCCAATGCAACCTCAGATTTGGATGCCTTGATGATAAATGCGGTTGGGATGGAAGTAGGTCACGAGAAATTTACTGTACTTCCCGGTAATAATGAATTTAATGTATCAACTGCAAAATGGGCCGATGGTATATACATTGTGAAATTGTCATCGAAAAATCTGCAAACCTTTTTTAAAGTTTCGGTAATTCATTAAATAATGTAAGTAAGCTTACCCTCAGGGTTTGTTGGCGTGGAACAAAATATAGCCTGATACAGGCAAATTGAAAATAATTACAAATTCTTATTTAGTATTATTCTAATTAGTGTTATCTTTGCAGTCTAATTTATGCATTATGACAGTTTTAGAAACCATACTCACTCGCCGATCCATTCGTAAATATATTCAAAAAGAGGTTCCTGCAGAATTGCTCGACCAGCTGCTGCAAGCCGCCATGTATGCCCCAACGGCCCGCAACACACAGTCGTGGCACTTTGTGGTGGTGACCGACCGCGCCATGCTCGATACCCTGGCGGTGGTGCATCCTTACGCCAAAATGCTGAAATATGCCCCGCTGGCCGTGCTGGTTTGCGGCGACAAAAGCATAGAAGACAGCGAAGCCTATCTGAACCAGAATTGCTCGGCAGCCACCCAATCGATGATGCTGGCGGCTCATGCCCTGGGGCTGGGAAGCGTATGGCTGGGGGTTTATCCCAAAGCCGAACGCATTGATCCCATACACCAATTGCTGAAGCTGCCCGATCATATTTTGCCCATTTCGCTGGTCTCCATAGGCTGGCCCGACGAGGTACGCGAAACTCCCGACCGCTTCGACCGCGCGAAGATTCACTTTAATGATAAGTGGTAGATTGTTTATAACAGTCATAAATTTTTAGCCGTCGATAATGTAATTGGGGATTTCAGTTAAGGTGAATTCCCTTTCGCAATGCCGGTGTCTGCTGGGGACCTGCCTTTTTTACACCTGAGCCCCCTTATAGGATGCGCAAACAAACTTCATTTCCGACCGAAGTAACCTGAAGTATTTCGCGGTCACCTAAAATAATTTCGGTGTTACCTCTTGTATTGTTTTCAGAAATTTATTACATTTGCTGGTTCTAAGTTCTTTCTCGTATGGGAGTTGTTATAAGTTTTCATCTACTGATTCAAAATGATCAGCAAGTTTTTCAAATTGGAAATTATTTTTTTCGAAATGAAAAAGTAGCTTTTCAGAATGGAAAACATTCTTTTCGATTAGGAAAACTAAATTTCAGAAATTGAAAAGGTATTTTCAGAAATGATAATCATGATTTTCAGAACGAAAAACAAGCTAAACAAAATAATCAGCATGCTTTCCATTTTGAAAAGCATGCTTTTCAAAAAGATCAGCGAATAAATTTATAACCGGGGTTGCAGGATATTACATGAGATAGACTTGTGAAGTGATAAATTATCAGTGATTTATGATGAATTTGCGTTAATAATATAATAGAGTAATAATTCAAACACTTTAGGTTATGGCACACGGACCCAGAATATCCAAAAACCCGGCAAAATTTCACACTTATATGAAAGTCACCGACAATCTTCAGAAATCAGTTCTGTCACCTCCTTCTACTTTGCGTTATACACTGTTTGGGTGGACCCAGAAGGAAAGTCTTGCATGGTCTGATTTTCGGTTGCAAACTGAAAAAACTTACGCCATTTACAGCGATCCTACAAAAACCGGCCCCACACCCAGAAAGAAAATGAAACTACTGATAAAAAAGGTAAGAGCCTATGATAATGATAAAATCAAGGGGCATCACCTTCTTGATAAAGTTGCGGTGAATGGCACTTTCGACGATTGGCTGACATTTAATATAAAAAGGGGCACCAGTCTGGCTGCCCAACCCTCGCGCCGCAAGTTTGATCCGTCAGCCACCACGCCCTTGCTCACTATCCTTAGAAATACAGAAGGTTTTCACCTGATCAGGGTGGCAAACTCTAAAGATATTTCTGCCATTAAGTTGCCTGATGGAATGGCCTTCGCAAAAATATTTTGCTACATAGGCAGCGAAAAACCCTTTTCTCAGAAGCAATACACTCTTATTGGCAATGCCAAAAGGGGAAGATACTTACACTCCTTTGAGAATGTGAAGTACGAAGGAAAAGAGAGATTATATGCCTGGTATTATGCCTGTTATGAAAGCAAAAGTGGTAAAATGGGACTGCCCGGAGCTGTGATGAGTGCAGGTATTTTGTTGGCTCTCCAGTAGCAGAAACTCAAGTAGGTAGGATTTTCCTATAAGGCTGATGGATAGACCTTAGCTAATCCTTCTTCCCGGCATCCGTCCTCAAATCCACCAGCCAGCGCCCTTTTTGCTTCAGCAGATACACCTTTTGTTCGCCTCCCGCAAAGGTCTTGTAGGTGCAAACGGCTTCCTTTTTGTCCCGGGTGCAGCCTATCAGGGTGGTTTTGTTGTCTTTTACTATCACTTTTCCGCCTCCGGCCATTTTGTTCAGGTTTTCTATAAACTCTATCTTTTTCACCGTGGCTGCCGTGGCCAGCAGCTTGGCCTTGTCGTATTCGTGGTTGTTCAGGCAGTAAAGAAATTGGGTGCAAGTGGCTTCCACCGTCATACCCTTGGGGGCTTTCGTAGTCTTGCACTGCGAGAGCATTACTACTAATATAAGTAGGAGGCTAGTTTTTATTATCCTGTCCATTGGTTCTTCTCTCCTCCAGAAATTTATTCTTTTCGGGTTTGTTTTTGGCCTCCTTCTTCAGGTCGACCAGCCATTTGTTGTCCATCATCACCAGGTCAATGGTGCTGTTCTTACCGTTCAGCAGGTAGTTGCATTGGGCGCTATCGCCTGCAATCTTACAGTCCAGCATTTCCACCTTTTGATCCTGTGTGAAGCCTTTCTGTCCGCTGATGGCTATCAGTTGGTCCATCATGTCCAGTATCTGCTGGGTTTTGTGGGTGCCCAGTTTTTTGGCTTTTTTATAATCGCCCGAAAACATCTGGTGCAGAAATTTCTCGGCTATCTTGCGCGGGTTTTTCGAATAGGAAACATCGAACACGGCACACGAATAGACCATCAGGGTGATAAGCGTAAGCACAAGGATCTGTTGAAGCCGGCCTTTCATAAAGGATGAATTTATTAGGGGACTAAAATTAGTAAATATTCGTAATTTAGCAAGGTTTTTATATAGTGCATGATCAGGAAGGAAACCATTCAGAACATTACGGATGCCGCCCGAATAGAGGAGGTGGTAGGCGATTTTGTCAGCCTGAAAAAGCGGGGCGTCAACTACATTGGCCTATGTCCCTTTCATAACGAGAAAACGGCTTCCTTCACAGTATCTCCCGCCAAGGGTTTCTTCCATTGTTTCGGATGCGGCAAGGGGGGCAGCAGCATAGATTTCATCATTCAGCACGAGCACCTCAGCTATCCCGAGGCGCTGAAATACCTGGCCGAGAAGTATAACATTGAGATCATCGATCAGATACAAACGGCAGAAGAAAAGCAGATGCAGTCGGAAATTGAGTCGCTCTATAGCGTGGTGACCTTTGCACAGAAACACTTTTCGGAGAATCTTTTCCAGACCGACGAAGGCATTGCCATTGGCCTCACTTATTTCACCGAACGAGGGTTCAACAAAGATATCATTCGCAAATTCCAATTGGGATTTTGCCCTCCGGCCTGGGACGATCTCACCAAAGTGGCCATAGACAACGGCTACAAAGAGGAATATCTGGTAAAGACCGGCCTCACCATTAAGAAAGACGACGGGGGGCATTACGACCGCTTCCGCGATCGGGTGATATTCCCCATTCACAACCTCAGCGGGCGCGTGGTGGGTTTCACGGGGCGCATACTCACTTCCGACAAGAACAAGCCCAAGTATGTAAACTCTCCCGAATCGGAGATTTACAACAAAGGCAAGACGCTCTACGGGATATTCATGGCCAAATCGGCCATTGTGTCCCAAAACAATTGTTTCCTGGTTGAAGGCAACACCGATGTCATTTCTCTCTTTCAGGCGGGAGTGGAAAATGTGGTGGCTTCCTCCGGAACGGCCCTCACCACCGATCAGATACGCCTCATTAAGAAATTCACCCCCAACATCACCATACTCTACGATGGCGACGAGGCAGGCATTAAAGCCTCCCTGCGAGGCATAGACATGGTGCTCGAAGAGGGGATGAATGTTAAAATAGTTTTGTTTCCTCAGGGCGAAGACCCCGACTCCTATGCCCGCAAGCACGATTCGACGGAGATAAAACAATTCATCAACGACAATTCCGTCAACTTCATACTCTTCAAGACCCGCCTGCTGCTCGACGAGGCGCAACACGACCCCATCAAAAAGGCCGAGCTCATCAAGGAGATAGTACGCACCATTTCGCTGGTTCCTGATGCCATTCACCGCAGCACCTATATCAGAGAATGCAGCGAGGTGATGCAGATACAGGAGCAATCGCTCTGGAACGAGCTCAACCGCATCATTCGCAAAAGGTATAAAAAGGATGTGGCTGATAAATCGGGGCCCGATTCGGATCATAACTGGGACGAGATTCCCGAGGTTACAGAATACACTGCCGAAAAACAGATAGTTCAGGACCCATTCGAAAGTATCTTACAGGAGCGTTATCTAATATGGCTGCTCATCAATTTCGGTCAGGAAGAACTCAACCTCGATGTGCCCATATCCGATTATCCCGATAAGTTCGAGACCATAACGGTTTTGGTGGCCAACTACATACGGCAAATTCTAACTGACGAAGAATTTGTTTTTTCCGATGAAAAACTTCAGAAAATATATAATGAGTATTTTGTACAGCAGGACGATGCCGAAGCCCTGGGCCCCATCAATCTTATCAGTCATTCTGACCCAGATATTTCCAAAACATCTATTGAGATATTGAGTCAGAAATACCATTTGAGTGACCGTTGGCAGGAAAAATATAAAATATTCACGCCCCGTCACGAAGATGAAGACCGCAATGTTTTAGTATCCGACATATCCAGCACCATCAACGCCATACAACTCAAACGTATATCGAGAGAATTGTTTGCCATAGAAGAAGAGATCAAAGAACTTCAGAAGGACAACAGCAAGACGGATGATATGATGATACTGCTCGATAAGTTCCAGAGAAAACAGGCAATTAAAGCAAAAATAAGTGCGCAATTAGGCAGAGTAATAAATTAATTTATGCGAGTTTGGATT
>CAZNRQ010000042.1:0-13257 GCA_964574845.1 uncultured Bacteroidales bacterium | reverse complement strand
GTGCCATTCTTCCCCCCATGAAAAAAAGCAGAACTATAACCTTCTTTTTTCAAAAGTAGTGGCAGAGAGTTGATCTTGTTTCCCGAAAACACCGAAGTAAGATAAGCGTCATCCATCAATGCTGGCAATCCCGAAACCACCGCAGGAATACCCTCAATGGAACGTTTCCCGTTGGCAAACGAGTAAGTGAAATAAAGACTGTGATCCATCAGCGAATCAATAAAGGGAGTGTAGCCTTGGTAAGTGCCTGCTTCATGTTCTTTGTTCAGTTTCCCGGAATATTCCTCCGAAAGGCTTTCCACAATAATGATCACTACATTCAGTTTTCTTAATTTCACATTTTCCTTATCTTGGCGAATCACAACAGGGTTGTATATCTTCTTTGCATCTGCCTCGCTAAAGTATTTTTTTTCACTTATCGCATCCATCTGATAAGTGCTGAAGATGGAGAAAGGAGTATTCACCAAAAGGGGAATATTTTCGGGTGTAGTATATTCGCCGGCTGTTACCAGGCTGATAGGTCGCAATTGCACGCCACCCCGATAGATCAGAATTGCAAAGGTTATACTGGTCAAAAACCAAAGTGTGTTAAGTAGATATTGCTTTACTGTTTTGATCTTATAACTGGAAGGTTTAATGGTTTTCCGGTAAAGTAAGATCATAATAACAATCAAGCCTATCCAGATGAACACCACATACCAATAGTCGGCCAGATACTTCCAGAAAACAGTTTGCAGGTCGTCGCCAATAAGACTTCCTTTCACCACATCCCAGGTAGTTCGTCGGAAAATAAACCTGAAAAATATGAGGTCGATGCAATTAAGCATCAATGCAATGCCATTGGTAATATAAAAGAGTATCTCCGAGAATTTACGATAAATAGCGTGGTCTCTTATATTAAATGGCAGGGTTTGCAGCGCAACAAAGATCAGGTTGATGAACAAAATGGAAGAAAGATCAAACTTAATCCCATAAAGAAATACAGAAAGTAAAGAAGGCAATGTGGCTTCGTGAAAATACCCGGCATTAAAGAAATAGAAAAGCAAACGTGTAACTGAAAAAAACAAAGTAATGATCCCCAGTCGTGCGATCATTGCCAGGTAAACATTGCTGAATACAGAGGTTTTCTTCATGCCTATTATTAATGCTGATAGAGTTTAGTTTTGCTCGAATTTATGTGCGCTATCGTCAAAAAATCATAACGATTACTTTTCTTTTCACTTCCGCAGCCTGGTTGCCTGCTTTATCCGAAACATTATAGGTAATCCAATAAGTATTTTCCGTGTGGATATCAACCGTATTATTTACCACAATATTGCCGGATATGTCTCCATCGATATCGTCCAAAGCGGTGGCACCGGCATCTACATAGGTGCTGTCTTTCTGGCTATAAACTTCCGCACTACCTTTAAGTGTTATAACAGGGGCTGTTTTATCGGATGAGGTTTTCTTGCAAGAAACAAAAGCAATAAGTAATATCGGGATAAGGATAAGGAGTTTTTTCATGACATTATTATTAAGTGCGAAATAATTGGGTTAATTCGACCTGGTATAAACCGTCGTTCCATTAAAAATGATACCGGAAACAGAATCAGTAAAGTTTATTTCAAATACGGTATGATCGTTAATTGTCTTGATGAAACCCTCACCTGAAAAGGCATGGGTTTGAGCTGGAGCACCAGCATTCACAATCTGATGCGGGATATTAATAGTATCGTGTCTTAGGTCAGCATAAACAACGGCTGTTGCATTATTAGAATACCCTACCACCCAAACACGTTTGTTCAGTATGTTCGAAACAGTCGATATAGCTTGGTAATAAGTGGTATCAATTCCTATAACTGATAAGGCGTTATAACTGCCATTATATTCATCGGATTCATTCCTGACCACAACAGTGCGTATCGCCTCGGCCTGATTACCCGCCGCGTCAATTGCCGTATAAGTTATATAGTAGTTTCCAGCGAAGTTTGTATCAACACTTCCTTTCGACGAAACAGTTAATATACCATCGGCATCATCTGTCGCAGTGGCTCCTGCATCTGTATAAGGAGTATTTAATGTAACAATAATAAAATTAGCCCCTTTGATGGTTATTTTCGGTAGGGTTCCATCTTTTTTTGAACAACCTGCGACTAGAAAAAGAAGGAGTAAGGATATAATAACAGGGAATTTCAAAGACTTCATTTTTAATAATGCTATTGGGTATTATCAATTCAGTTTGTATTCGCCATGGCCTGTAAAAACAGCCGAGGAATCAACAACAGTGTAATTAATAATGAAAGCAGTGTCGGCAACAAAACTACCGGTTCCTGAAAAAGTAACAGGGCGGGCGGGAATTCCACAGGTATCTGTTTGTTGAGGAATATTAATAGTGGTTCCTGTTAAGTTGGCAAGCACATGAGCGTTCTTATAAAAGGCAAACCTATTAAATTGCAACACATTGTTGGTTGTGGTTACTGATAGTGTGTCTGTATAAGTTGAATTGAGAACAATACCTATATAGTTTTTCACTGTAAAAATCCCTTTAAGATATAAGGCTGCATCCACAATTACAGTTCTGGTTGCGGTTGTTGCATTGCCTGCTTTATCACTGGCTTTATAAGTTACAGTATAATTGGCTGCTGAATACATGTTGACAGTGCTGTCAACAGTATAAGTAAGTGTTCCATCCATGTCATCAGTAACAACAGCACCTGGTTCTGAGTATTTCGCTGAACTACCCCATTCTACTACATCCGGATTGTTTCCTTTTAATGTGATAACGGGTTTCACCGAATCAGTCTTTTTACAAGATACAATAACAATAAGAACAAGAAAAATCAATAAATAGGTAAGTTTTTTCATAGTAAAGCGGGTTTTGAAATAATTATCAAATGTACGAATATTTATAAACATGACCGAAAAGTGACGCTAATAATAAAAAGTAAGCAGGGGAGACATTGATGTATTTAAACTGTTCTAACAATTATTAATATTGATGTGGACTTTTATTGCCAGTTAGTGTTTATGGAGGAAGTGCAATTCCAAAATATAAAAAAGGCTGCCAATTTTTGGCAGCCTTTTTTACAAAAAAACAATTTCGTTCTTTGCAAACAATTATTGTTTTGTATAAACATCCACACCTGTATAGGTAGCATCTGATACTTCAGTCAGGTTTACTGTAATAGCCATAGGAGAAGTAGTAACGGGACCGCTACCAGTAAATGTACGAACCATTGCTGGACTTCCGCATGTAAATGATTGTTGTGGTAAATTACATGAAGTATGAGCAGAATTCAAATCAATATAAGGTGATGCACCAGTATAATAAGCAAATCTGCTAAAAATAAGACGATTGTTGGTATTTGAAGATGCAGTAATAGTTTCTGTCCAAGCATAATGCCAAGTTCCGCTGATTCCATCATCGGTAGCATTATATGTGCCTGCAAAAGCTTTTGCATCATTTTCTACTGTAACGGTTCTTTTTGCTTCACCAGTGTTCCCATTTGCATCAGTTGCAGAATAAGTATAAACGTAATCACCAGCCAAATCTTTATTGAAAGCAGGAACAACAGTTACAGTAACAGTTAGAACAGTGCCTTTGCTGTCTTTTGCGGTAGCACCAGGATCAGTAAATGTAGCATTTAATGATGAAGTCATATTGGCGTCACCTGTAAGAGTAACAGTTGGTTTTGTTGTATCTGTTTTAGTACAACTGGAAATAGTAAACATGCCTGCGATAAGAACTACAGAGGCAAAAATTAAAACAATTTTTTTCATTTTTTTTGGTTTTTGGTTAATAAGAATTTTCTATAAATAGTTATTTTTAAATAGCAATTATGGTGCAAAAGTACAGAAAAAATAAAATTTCATCGATTTTTTTTCAAAAAAAATTTTGTTTTAAAAATATTATATTACTTTTGCAATTCAAAATCCTTAAAAAAAGTTAAAAAATGAAAAAAGTATTTACTTTAATCGTAGCTGCCAGTATGGTTGCTCTTATTGCTTGCGGACCTAGTGCAGAAGAAAAAGCTGCAAAAGAAAAAGCAAAACAAGATTCTATTGCTAAAGCTCAGAAAGAACTGGCTATCCAGGATTCAATTGCTAAGGTAGAACAAGCAAAACAAGATTCTATTGCTAAAGTAAAAGCAAAAGAAGATTCTATTGCTAAAGCAAAAGAAGAAAAAGGTGCAAAAAAAGGCGCTAAAAAAGAAGTTAAAAAAGAAACAAAAAAAGTTAAGTAACAGCTGATTATACTTAATTTAAAAAGGCAGATTTTTTCTGCCTTTTTTTTTGAGTTGTTAAAATAAGTTAATTTCCTGTTGATAAAAAAAAACATTTTTTTGTCTGATTATGTTTATTTGTTTTAACTTTGTGGTCAAATTAATAACCAAAAACTTTGAAAAATGAAAAAATTATTAAGTGTATTAGTTATCGCTGGTATGGCAGCTTTAATAGCTTGCGGACCAAGTGCTGAAGAGATTGCTAAAAAAGAAAAAGCAAAACAAGATTCTATTGCAGCAGTTCAGAAAGCAAAGGAAGATTCTATTGCAGCAGTTCAGAAAGCTAAAGAAGATTCTATTGCAGCAGTTCAGAAAGCTAAAGAAGATTCTATTGCTAAAGCAGCAGAAGCAAAAAAAGGTACAAAAGGTACAAAAGGTACAAAACCAACCAAACCTGGTCAGGTTACTAAAAATGCTCCTAAAGGAAAAGGTTGATTATAACCGAATTTCTTAATGAAAAGAGGCTGATTTATCAGCCTCTTTTTTTTTATTTTCCGCAAACCTCTCTAAGAAAACTTAAAATACTGTACAATTCAACCGAAGCCTCATCAGGATAAACCAAATGAGCCTCATCATTACATCCACTCTTTATTTCAATAAAAAGGCTGTATTTTTGGGAGCTCATTTCTGGTAATTTTATGATCTTACCTTTCAGTTTTTCTTTTTCAATGTTATAATCGGAAATCCTTTTTTTGTCCGATTCCGTTTTTGGTGTGTAAACAATATGGCTTTTTGAACTGAGTTTTGAATCTTTTAATGCTGTGATATTATACTTTTCAGGTAACAGACGGATCTCATTATAGGTATTCTGATTGAGTAGGGTTGCTTCCTGTATTTTTAGAAAATTCCATTTGTCCTCATATCTGATGACAATTTTGGATACCGTTTTTTTACCATTTGATATTATTCGTTTATTCTTTTCATCCTTCTTTTCAATGGGAACATTGAGAGTATTTTCTGTTAGTTCCCATATTGAATCGTTTCTTTGAAAAATGAAATTACTATTCTCCTCTTTGAAATTCCACCCTTTAGGAAGATAGTCGATAAGAATGTTGATTATTCCATCCGTGGTATAGCCTTTTTTTACTATTTCTTCCTCTGTATATTGTGCTTTCAGATTATTTGCAGAAGCAAATAACAATGAAAGAAAAATGCAAATTGCTAAACTTGACTTTTTCATATTAGTACTTTGGTTTTGGTTATTCCCAAAAAACGTACCATAAAACTACAATTTTTTTATTTCATTTCGAAGGTTACTTTTGTTTGATTAAATTTGTCGGGTTTTAATAAACTTTACATTATGGAGAAAAATAAGTTGGTAACTGTTGGAAATAAGGGAAAAGGAGTAAGATCTGACTGCTTTATTTCATTGGAATTGACCGATTCTGGGGGAATAATAATTGAAATGACAAGTAAGGTCAAAGCACTTTACGGAAAAACAATTATAAAGCAGGTAGAAGACATTTTTAACTTCTTTGAAATTAAAAATGCAAAAATCAGTCTGGAAGATTCGGGAGCTCTGGCATTTCTGATTGCAGCACGTTTGGAGGCGGCTATAAAATTATTAGTTCAAACAGATAAAGAGTATTTAACACCCTTTCTGGAATCAAATCATTATAAAACTGAAAAGAGCCGCAATCGATATTCAAGATTATATCTTCCTGGAAATACCACCAATTTGATGATTAATGCTGGGATTCATAATCCTGATGGAATTATTCTTGATTTGGAAGATGCGGTGGCTCCTGATAAGAAATACGAAGCAGGTTTTGTGGTTCGGAATGCTTTGCGCAGCCTTGATTTTTATGGTTGCGAAAGAATGGTGCGCATCAATCAGATCCCTCGAGGATTGGATGACTTACAACTGATTGTTCCTCATAACGTAAACCTTATTTTGGTTCCGAAATGCGAAAGTGCAGAACAAATCCATCAGGTTAATGCAAGAATTGATGAAATTCGAAAAGCTAAAAACTTAAATGGTAGTATATGGCTGATGCCTATAATTGAAAGTGCTTTGGGGGTTATGAAGGCTTTTGAAATTGCCACATCTGCTGAAAACGTAGTAGCTTTGGCTATCGGTCTGGAGGATTATACTGCTGATCTGGGTGTCAGAAGAACAAACGAAGCTTCCGAATCATTCTTTGCGCGAAGCATGATAGTTAATGCTTGTCATGCGGCTGGAATACAGGCAATAGATTCTGTATTTTCGGATGTAGCTGACATGGAAGGGTTAAAACAAAATGTTATAAAATCAAAGGCGCTAGGATTTGATGGTATGGGATGCATACATCCGCGGCAGATCAGAGTTATTCATGAGTATTTTGCTCCTGATGCTTCAGAAATTGATAAAGCAAAAAAAATAGTAAAAGCATTTATTGTGGCACAGGAAAAAGGCCTTGGCGTGGTATCCCTTGGAACAAAAATGATAGATGCTCCGGTAGTGAAGAGAGCACAAAAAACCATTGATGTAGCTATTTCGTTGGGTAAAATTTCAAAAAACTGGAAGGAAGAAGAAAATGAAAAAGTATGATAAATTAGTAAAGAACGCTCTTGGGCGTATGGTGCCTACCGAGATTAACGGCAAGGCTGCGGTTCCCTATATGGGTGTGGGAAAATATAAACCAACCGGCAGAAAATATGCACCGCCTATTTCAAGTTGTGCCGATTATCCTGCAGACGGTAATAAAACGATTCCTACTTTGAAACAGGCCTTGATACAGGCTGGACTCAAAGACGGGATGACGATATCTACTCATCATCATTTTCGCAATGGCGACCTTATTGCTGAGCAAATATTTGATATTGCCTTTGAAATGGGAGTTAAGGACCTGATTTGGTTTCCTTCTGCTTCATTTGAATGTCATTCTCCTTTAGTAAAATACCTTGAGGATGGTACCATTCATCACATCGAAGGAAGTATGAACGGTTCCTTGGGACGTTTTACTTCTGATGGAAAGATGAAAGGACTTGGAATTCTTAGATCGCATGGCGGGAGGTACCAGGCCGTGCAGGATGGCGATGTTCATATTGATATTGCGGTAATCGCTGCACCGACAGCTGATCCATTTGGTAATGCTACCGGCGATAGGGGACCTGCAGCTTGCGGATTGCTGGGTTTTGCGCTGGCGGATTCACAATATGCCGATAATGTTATCGTTGTTACTGACAATCTGGTTCCATTTCCATGTATCCCCTGGCAAATTCACGGCAACCTCGTTGATTATGTGGTGGTGATGGACAAAATAGGTATTCCTGAAAAGATAGTGTCGGGAACCACCGAGATCACGAAGAGCCCTGACCGACTTTTATTGGCCGAGATGTCAGCCCAATTTTGTGATGAAGCAGGTATTATAAAAGATGGATTCTCTTTTCAGGCAGGTGCAGGTGGAACAGCACTATCGATTGGTGTTTATTTTGCCGATATGCTTCGCGAAAGAGGAATGAAAGCACGTTTTGCCCGTGGTGGCAGCAATAAATATCTGGTAAAAATGTTGGAGGAAGGCCTTACGGATTATATTCTTGACGGGCAAACTTTCGATCTGGACGGAGTGCGTTCGATGCGCGAAAATGCCAACCATATCAACACAAGCCCATTCACCAGCTACAATTATCACGGCAAGGGAAATTTCTCATCGATGACTGATGTGGTTATACTTGGTGCTACAGAAGTTGATGTGAATTTCAATGCCAATGTAGTGACTCATTCCGATGGAGTATTGTTGCACGGCATCGGAGGATGGCAGAATTGTATCTTCTCCAAATGCACCATACTTCCTATTCCTTTGTTCCGCGACAGGATACCTGTGATCATTGATGAAGTGACTACTATTTGCGGCCCCGGGGAATTGATTGATGTAATCGTTACTGAGCGTGGTATTGCCATTAATCCTCTTAGGACAGACTTGATAGAGAAGATGAAGAATTCTACTCTGCCCATTAAGACCATTCATGAGCTGAAAGCCGAAGCAGAAGCCATTTGTGGAAAGCCCGAAAAACTGGAATTTGAAGATGAGATTGTGGCCGTTATAAAATGGGTTGACGGAACCGTTATTGATTCTGTAAGAAAGATTAAAAAATAATTTAATGATCTTTTAGCGCAACAGAGTGATATTCCCTTTCTTCAGGTACTTCACTTTGTTGTGGCAGGTGGCATCCAAATAATAAACAAACACTCCGGGATCGCATTTCTTTCCCCGGTAGGTTCCGTCCCAGCCGGCATTCATGTCGTGTGACTCGAATACTTTTTCGCCCCAGCGATCATACACCAAGAAATTCATTTCGGAAACCATTTTACTCCTGACAAATAATACATCGTTGCGGGCATCTCCATCTGGAGTGAAGGCATTGGGAACATACACATAGGGATCGACACAGAAAACTTCCAGAACGGTTATTTTTAAGGTATCCAAATAGGTGCATCCGTTAGGGTCGGAGATGGTCAATATGTATGTGGTGGTTTGCGTGGGACTGGCAATTGGGTTGGCTGAATTGGGATTATCAAGACCTGTGGCGGGTGTCCATGTGTAATTACAGGTTGGGATAGTAGTCGCATGCAGACCGGTTGATTGTCCCTGGTAAATGGTATCCTTATCGGAATAGACATCCACATGGCTGAATATAGAATCAACAATTAGTGTAAACGATTCAGTCAACTGGCAAAGTTCTGAATCGTTAATAGTAACAGAATACGTTCCGGCACAAAGCCCGCTGATCTGGTTGGTGGTGCCTCCAGTGCTCCATGAATAGCTGTAGGGTGGGGTGCCACCACTTGCATTCAGGGTAATACTACCCACACAAGCTTCGTCGCAGGGCAGATTTACCAATTGGGCGTTGCTAAGTAATGCATCGGGTTGTGGCAGGGTGATGGTAGAAACCGAAATACAGGTGGATACATCGGTAACAGTTACTGTATAATTGCCAGCACACAAACCTGTAATAGTGTCGGTGGTGCCGCCATTGCTCCAATTGTAAATAAAAGGAGGTGTTCCGGCTGAGATAAGTACCGCTACCCAGCCATCGCAACTATCGTGGCAGGCTGGCGGATGAATGTTGAAGGAATCGGCCACAACCACAAAAGAAACCAGCACACTGTCGAGGGCTGTACAATAGCCGTTGTCGACCGAAACATAATAATAGGTAGGCCCTGCAATAGTAGTATTGATTGAGGGATTGGAATGAGGAGTATTTAGCCAGTCCGTAAAGTCGTGATTGGTCGACCAGTGGAATACATTCACATCCTGCGACGTATTGGCTGTTAAAGTTATGTGCCCATCGCAGGTAGTAGTGTCGGTTCCCGCAAAGGCATCAAGGTTATAAACTACAAGATTTTGCCGCAGGGTATCGGTGCAAACGCCATTCGAAACCAATAAGGTGTAAGTCATTGATATGGGCGGATTGGCAATGGGATTGCAAATATGGGCATCGGTTAGGAAGAATGCCGGTGACCATTGGAAAGTTACTGTAGAATCGCCTGTAGGCAATATCCCAATTTGTGTGAAATCGCCATTGCATATATGTTTAGTGGGAATAGTATCGCTTGTATTAGAAAGTACCAATACCTGTTTGGCTATAGTATCGGAGAAGTTACACGTTCCTGTATCGGTCACCGCCAGGGTCACAATGTATATGCCGTTGTTATTATAATAATGTGTGGGGTTGGTGAGAGTTGAATGGTTCCCATCTCCGAAATCCCAGGAAAATGTCATACCTACACCTCCTGAATAGGAAGTATTACTGAAATGCACCGAATCAGGCAGACAGATGACAGGAGGAAGATGGAAATCGGCAATAGTAATGGGCAACATGAAGTCGAACTTGAAGGTTCCGTTGTTGCAATTATTGCTGTTGTTGGTGTTCGACCAGGCTCCGGGCGTAGTGGGGAAATCGTCGTTGCTGCCGCATCCGGCGCATACCGATTGGTATATTTTTCCTTTACGGTCGAAACGCGAAGTGCCCCCGTCAACGTGTTCCTGGCTGAAAGGTCCCCCGAAATAGGTTCCGTATTCCATTGCCGAAGCATCGTCTTTGATTACCAATAGGTAGAAGTCGTTATTATCGGTTGTTGATTGAAAAGCATTGCCCGAAATGGGAAGTCCACTTGTACCGCCGCCCCCGTTGAGAGAACCTCCCCATCCCGAAAGGTAAATTTTGGAACAAAGATCGACCAGAAATGCTGTAGGTGAAATATTGATGATCCCGCTTCCTGTCCCAAAAGCGGTAGACCAAACCCGGCTGTTTAGCTTGGGATTAAATTTGGTGATGAATTGTCCACCCCCTGGCTGGTTCCAGGCAGCATTTTGTATGAAGGTACTTCCCGGATCTGCGGTTTGGCCATAAACAAAAATATGACCTTTTTTGCTGCGGTCCATGAGGTAGGTTTGATCATAGGCAGAGGAGCCGTAATAGGTTGAGGCCTGAATACTGCTTCCATTGGGTGATATTTTGGTGATAAAACCATCGGCAGTTCCTCCATTATATGCGGTTTGATATGCTCCTGCCGTTGTTGGAAAATCAGTTGAAGAAGTCCCTCCACAAACGTATACGTTCATAGTGTCGTCTATAGTTATTCCATAAATGGCATCCAATTGCGAACCTCCCAAATATGACGACCATATTATATTGTGAAGGTTATTGTCGAGCACACTGATGCATCCGTCGAGAATTCCACCGGCAGAAGCAGGTTGAAATACACCGGGGGTGACTGGGAAGTCGGCAGAAGAAGTGGTGGAAACCACATACACATTGTTGTTCTTATCGATGTTGATCTCACCCCTTGCACCATCAGCATAGTTGTGCGAAAGGGGAGCGTAGAGGTTAAGACCATCGTTGCCTGAGCCTCCCAGATAAGTGGAGGAAAGCAGTTGTGTGCCTGCCGCATTGAGTTTGGCGACCCACATATCCACTCCCAAAGCAAAAGTGAGCACATTGTCGTAAGTGATATTGCCACCTCCGTTGAAGGTAGGGTCGAAAGCATTGGCGGCCATGGGAAAATCGGGTGAACCCGTGGTGCCAAATAGAAGCAGGTTGCCGTTGATATCGACAATGGTACTGTGAGGAAGATCGTTTTTCGAACCGCCAAGGTAGGTGGCATATAGTCGTGCGGTGCCTGTGGGATTGTATTTGATAATGGCTACATCGCAACCCCCGCTATAGGTGCCTTCGCCTCCGGCAAAGTTTACCTGAAAAGCTCCGGGCGAAACAGGGTAACCATTAACGATATCATTGAAACAAATACCGCCCGAATAAGTGTCGCCCAGATCGTCGTAGGTGGCTGTGAAGCCCCAGTTGTCAGCCATTGAACCCGAATAGGTGGAGAAAATCAGTACAGGGTCAATCACCAGATCATAATCTGAATTATAACCTTCCGGAAATTCAAAACTCAGACGGTTTTTCTTCAGAGCGAAATTGCAGGCTACTTCAATACGCTGCCCGTTGATCATCTGATAGGCTATAGGCGCTAATTCGGTAACCTGATTGACGGTAGTTTTGATAATGAGGTTGCGTTGCTGTATGCTAATATAATTTACTCCCTCGTAATCCATGGCAATGTTTCGGGCATCGGCTCCTTTATGAAGAATGAACTGATACTTGAGCAATTGTTTGTTTTCGAGCAGTTCCAGATCAATATGATTGTAAAGGTTGATGTAGGAGATCTTTTGATAATTGAGTACTCCCGAGGCCCATTTGGAGCGGTCGTTGCCCAAAAAATAGTTGCTGTAGTCTGCCCCCGGCTCCGAAGGGATGATCTCTGCTTCGCGATTGGAGTTTACGAAGGTAGCCCGATAAGCGTGATAATCTATGATATATTCGGATGAATCGGGGTGTAGGTCTTTGTTGGCAGGATTGAGTTTGTAGGAGAGTAGTTTTTGATATTGCTGCATATTGCGGAAGACAAATTGCAGACCATTGGGCAGGCATTGCAGGTAGCCTTCGTTGAGGTCTGCCTTGTAGCGGACACGTGCATCCCATTGGCCTTTGTTTTCGACGAAACGCAGGTGCTGAGAAGTAAGTGAATCTTTTTCGTGGGCAAAGGAAGCTATGCTTAACAACAGAAATGATAAGAGAGCGATAAACTTTTGCATACGCGTATGAATTAACAAACAAATATAGGGAAATAATTTGAAATTGCCGAAAGTTTGAGAATTTCACGAAGAAAAAGGAGAAGGGGAGACGGAAGTCAAAATACCGAAGTTAGGAGTTCGGAGTGCTTTTATATAGCCCTGCATTTACTCTATTTTGCCCTTCACCCAGTTATATAACGCCATCCATGTCGTAATTAACGCCCTGCAGTCTGTTGGTTTACCCCCCGCAGGCTGTTAGTTTACCCCCGACAGGGCGTTTCGAACGCCCCGAAACGGCCGTCGACCAACTGCCTGCACCCCGTCGGCATACACCCTGCAGGCCGTGATGAACTGCCTACAGCGCGTTGCATAACTGCCTGCAGCGCGTTATGTAACTATATAAATGCTTTTGAGGTTCTGCTATTCCAGCCTTTATGTCTGATTTTACGGGGCTTCCTCTGTGTACTTTGTGCCTTATTTGTGAACTTTGTGGTTGAAAAAGGAAGCAAACCACAATGAATACAATGAAAAATTTCACAATGTCTGCCTGATCGGACAGGCAGGGAAACAATGTTTTCATAGCCCAAATAGCCTCACAGCCTAAAAATTCATAAACCCCTGCCGGGTGATCACCCGCAGGAAGCTTTTGGAGAAGGCCACATTATCGCCTTTGGTATAGCGCTTTTGTGTAAAGATCTGTGCCAGGGTCTCCAACTGGTTTTCTTCAAGAAGTTTGGCCGTCAGCGGCAGGCTTTCTTTTTCTTTATAAAATTTATCTATGGCTTTGGCAGTATATTTTTTGTATTTTTCCTGATGAATAACGGCTTCATAGGGCAGACGGTCTGTTAATTCCGGAGATTCGTCGGGATAACCCACCACGAGTGTGGTAATTGGAACAACACCTTCGGGACAGTCGAAGAAATCAACCAGCT
>CAZNRQ010000041.1:1283-13257 GCA_964574845.1 uncultured Bacteroidales bacterium | reverse complement strand
GTTTGTATGACACCTCTTACCTTGAAAGGATGGTCGTAAAATTCCTCTATCTGTTCTTTTATTTTGTATGTTTGATAATACGAAACTGTTCCTAAAACCACAACCAGAACCACCAGAATGGAAAATCCTATCTGCATCTGTAATGATATACGTACGTCTTTAAGTCTAAACGACATTATTTTTCTTTTAATGATAAGTAAAAAGTGGGTTTAATTGTTTTTGGCTTATGCTTTCAGGATAGAATGCATAAATTGGGCATTTAGGTTATAATGCCATTGTACAAAGATAGTGTTTTATACGGGACAACCAAAATAAAGTTTGATTCGTTATCAACAATGATTTTGTTTATAGAGGAAGATGTCGGGCACCGGAAAAAAAAACTCCCACAGTGGATTTTCTCATTGAGGGAGTTTTTCTTCAAAACCAAAATTCTAATTCCTATTTACCCGAACCGAAACTATTATTTTGGTTTACGAACCGGACGTTTTCTTTCCGATTTGCGGGTTCCTCCCAGCCTAATCGAATATCTCGTATTTGGCTGCTCCACCATGTAGTATTTATAGTTCGTTCACCTCTTTTTTCAGTTCTATCATTTTCATTTCGCGGCCAACAAACATATTGTTCAGATGGCTCAATTGGTTGTATTCCAGTGCACGTTTGTTTTTTTCGTCATTCTGAAACGCCAGCTCTATATCGGCCATAACGAGTTCGGCTGCGCGTTTGGCTTTTTCGGTATTCTGAAAATCCAGTTCTTCGTTAGCCAGCATTAGGGTTTGTTTGGCTTGCCCATCCAGTGCCAGAACTTCACTAAAAATTTCTTTCAATACATCATATTCGTGCTGCAAATTTTGCAACTCCATGATTAGTTCCGCTTTTGTTTTGTCATCCTGTGTCATAATAGGGGGGATCAGTTAAGGAGAAGACTCAATAATGGCCGGATGAGTTGAAAATACATAAAGTTTTTCGCGGCATGATGCATAGAAAAGAACCTGAATAATGGGTAAAGGTAGACTATAAAGAAGCTGAATGCAATTTATTTTCAGTATAAGGATTTCAATTATTACCATACGCTTATCGAGCGCTACCTTCACAATGGTTGATTTGTTTTTCAAAAGATGTTCCATACCTGATTTTGCACATCTATTGATTATTTTGTCTGTTGTTATTACTTTTTCAACTTTATGAATATTGCTTTAAAATAGCAATGGAATGCTTTTCAACGGCTACTTATTGTATTTATTTAAAGCAAACTTAATCCGTTCAAAGTTAATATTGAATTCGTTTTAAGTAATATTGATCTGGTTTTAAATTAAATTCATCCGGCTTTAAGCAATATCATTTTAAGCTAAATCAATATCGGTCTGTTTTAAAGCAATATTGATTCGTTTTAAAGCAATTTTCATTTTACCAAAGTGACATTGATTCGTCGGAAAGCAATCTTCATTTATCTGAAAGCAATCTTCATTTGATTGAAAGCGATATTGATTCGTTCGTAAGCAATCTTTATTTGTGGGAAAGCAATTACTCTTTACTCTGAATGACATTCATTCGTTTGATAGCAATATTACTTTCAAGCAAAGCGATATTAATCTGTTGCCATGTGATATTGATTTGAATCAAACGAAGCTTTTATCGCTGCCAACCAATATGACTATGGGGGAAAGCGATTATACTTTGATTATTTCCCTTTTTAATTCAAATATATGTGTGGTTATAAAGCATTGAAATGACAGACGTAAAAAAAAGATAGAGCGGTTTTGTTGCTTGCTGAAGTGCTATATTGTGATTTATTTATTACATCTTGATAGTACTGAACTCGTGGTTTACCGATTGCAGTCTGTCTTGATGGGGCATCTACAAGGCAGACTGAAGACTACTGATTGAAGATTCTAGTTTCGCAGGAGTCCTACAGACCTTCGGGACGGAGCGATTATTATTAAAAAAAGTTGCCGGAATTGTAGTCCATGCTCACTACTAAACCGGCAACTCTCATCAATCAGTTAAACTTATTTTACCATTAGACACTACAAATATACAACATCCGATAGGCCTTTGTCAAGTGTTTTGCAAAAAAAAAGTTGACCCATTGGGTCCCTCCATAGGAGTCCTACGGACCTATGGGGCCGGAATCATGTATACGATACAACAACCAATAGGCCTTTGTCAAGTGTTTGGTAAAAAAAATGTTGCAGCAGGCCGGATTAAGTAAAAGGGTAAGGATTATGGGGTATGGGAAACCCGGGCACTGCTAGCAACAATTTTCAGTAAAAAAACTATTAATCTTAAAAAATGGATGGTAAAGATACAACATCCAATAGGCCTTTGTCAAGTATTTTATGATCTTTTTTTCTTGCTTCTGATCGTTTTTCCCCTATAAAAAAAAGATGCGCTTTCCATATCCAAAGGACATCCCCTACTCATAGCCTCATAGCCTCACAGTCTAATAGTCTAATAGTCTAATAGTCTAATAGTTTAATAGTCTTATTGCCTAATCAAAAATATCGTATTTCTCGTCTCGGTTCAGTTCTTTCAGCAGTTCGTTGATCTCTTTTTTCAGTTCCACCATCTTATTTTCACGATTGACCGTAAGGCGGCCAAAAACCAACTGGTCTTCTATTTTCTTTCGCTCTACCATCTCAATTTTCCTGCGTTCGCTTATATCGCGCAGGGCGCCATCGATGCGAATGGGATTTCCCTGTTTATCCTTCACCAATCGTACGTTGACAGAGGCATATCTCAGGCTTCCATCTTTGGCTTTTACTGTTAATTCATAATCCTTCAGTTCGCCATGCTCAAGCAATACCTTAAGAAGTGTTTCGCGATCGGAAGCGTTGTGATAAGCATCAGAGGCCGAATGACCAATAACTTCATCACGATCGTAATCCGAAAAAGCTTTGATAGAAGGACTCACATCAAGTATCTTGCCCTGAAGATCTATTTGATAAAAAACATCCTGCACATTCTCGAAAATATTACGATATTTTTCTTCGCTCTTGATTAAGGCCGATTCTATTTTCTTTCGCTTTGTGATATCTAAACTATGCCCTATATACCCAATAAATTCTTTATTACTATCATAATTGGGTGTGCCCAAATCCAGCACCCATCTGTATTCGCCGCTATTGTGCCGTAACCGGAATTCCATTTCAAAAGACTCCCTAAGGGTGAAGGCCTTAGTATAAATATCGACACAATATGCGAAATCATCAGGATGAATTCCGTCGGCCCATCCTTTATCCAATTCCTGAGCCAAGGTACGTCCCGTAAAATTTAGCCAAATCTGGTTGAAATAGGTGCAATTTTCATTGGTATCCGAGGCCCAAACCATAGCCAGTCCGGCATTGGCCAGGTTCATATATTGCACTTCTTTTTCGCGCAGCGAATTCTCTATTTGTTTGCTCTGGGTGATGTCTGATATGATATGCACAGCACCTATTATTGTTTTATTTTCGTCGAAAATAGGGTCGACCATAACACGATAGTATGCTTCGCCCAGTTGTAATTCAGACGTTTCACGTTTTTTGCTTTTCAGAATACAGTTAAACGGACATTTGTCTTCAGCACACATGGCTGTATTCAATATTTGCCAGCAAGTCATGCCTATTACTTCATCGCGGTTCTTCTTCCCAATAAAATCGAGAAATGCCAGGTTACATTCAATTATCTTCCTATTTTCATCCAACAAAAATATACTGTCACCAATGGCATCGAAAGTACTGCTCCAGTGTTCGGAAGCCAGTTGCAGTTTTGTTTCGTTACTCTTACTAGCACTTATATCGCTTGCCGAAACCAGGCATTGCAATCCATTATAAGCTATTATGCCTCTCATCTGCAAAAAGGTTACGGCATTTTCGCCGTCTGATATCTCTACATCGCAGGTTTCTGAAGTTTTCTCAGTAAATATCTTTTCCAAAAAGTCGTGAAAGACAAAGCGCGATTCGTCGGTCATGAAAGCCTCTATCCGTTTTCCTATCAAAAAGGAACGATCTTTTCCCAACAATTGCGACCCAAACAAATTGAGGGTAAGAATATAGCCATTTTCGGAAAGCGTATAATAGCCCGAAGGAGCAAAATTGTAGAGGTCGGAGTATTTTTGGGCCTCGCCTTCGGCCTTTTCTTTGGCCACTATCAATTCGTCGTTCATCATTTCCAGCTCTATCTGATGAATTGCCAGGTCATGTTCCATTTGCAACGCATCCACTTCGGCAGAGGGCCTCGTTCTAAAGGTGGGTTTCTTTTTCAATAGGACTTCTGCTTTTTCGCGCATGACCATTACCTTGTGTTCGAATTGCTGATTCATGATATTAAATTTTAATCGGTTATAATTAATCTCTGTAATCGATAATTTATAAGTGCTGTATTAGTGTTAACTGTTTTCCCTGCTGTTAAAAATAAAAATCGTAAAAGCATACTATACAGCTTGCCATTTACGTAATAAAAAAAGAATTCGGTTTTTGGTTTATCCTTTTAAAACTAAAAGGACGAGGTTAAGAGTATTCTAAAGAACAACAAACATACAAACAGACTCAAAACGACATGTTTCTACGCGTTGCTGAACCCAAAGATTCTATAAGAATAGAATTACCGTACAAAAGTACTCAATAATAAACTTAATTTCTTATTTATTTTCAATAATTTACGCTTATCCCTTCCGTAGAACGTTTTATTCATAAATATTGTACTTCTCTGCTACTCCCTGTTCAACCAAAAGGTTGTTGATCTCTTTTTTTAGCTCAATCATCCTGTTTTCGCGGTTAATAGCCAAACGACCGAAATGCAGCAATTCTTCGCTTAGTTTTTGCCGGGTCATTTCTTCCTGTTTGCGCTCGGAGATGTCGCGGAGGGCTCCATCGATATGATGCGGAAACCCCTTATGATCATAATTCAAGCGGGCATTGATGGAAACATATTTTAGTATGCCCGAATATGACCTCATGGTGAGTTCATAGTCTTTCAACTCCCCATGAATTCTTAATTCAGAAAGAAACTTTTCACGGTCGGTAGGATCATTATACAGATCGAATACCGAACTACCTATCAGATCGAGGCGCTTGAATTCAGGAATATTTTCAATAGAAGGGCTTATCTCTAGTATTTTGCCCTCCATGTCTATTTGATAAAATACATCCTGAACATTATCAAATATAGACCGGTATTTTTCTTCGCTGATGCGCAATGCCTCTTCTATTTTCTTGCGCTCGGTAATATCGAAACAATGGCCTATATAACCCGCAAAAACATTATGGCTATCGTAGTTGGGTGTACCCAGATCGAGCAGCCATCGGTATTCGCCACTCGCATGACGCAAACGGTATTCCATCTCAAAAGGCAATCGTTGGTCGAAAGCTTTGATATATATTGACAGACAATTATCGAAATCGTCGGGGTGAACACCCTCGGCCCATCCGTTGCCATATTCCTGTGTAAGGGTGCGTCCAGTAAATTTCAGCCAGGGGTCATTAAAATAGTTGCACAATTTATCAGTGCCCGAGGTCCAGATAAGAGCCAAATCCGAATTGGCCAGGTTACGGTATTGTGTTTCTATTTCCCTAATGGTATCTTCTGCCAGTATTCGCTGGGTGATATCCATAAACACATTCGAAAACATACCGGCTGCCGGCCTCGATGTTGTAATCTTAAGGTATATTCCGCATGGTTCGAAAAAGGATTCAAAAGATTCGGAAACTCCTGTTTCGGCCACCCTGGCGTAAATATCAAAAAACGGAATGTTGTCAGTCTTATAAATTTCGGATGCCAGTTTGCCTATTACATCGACTCTTTTTATGCCCAGTATTTTTTCGTAAGCCGGATTGACATCCAAAATCCGGTAATCAACAGCCACCCCGTCTTCATAAATAACCTCATCGAAACAACAACCGGATGCCATAGTCTGGAAGATAGAACTGAATTTGTTCTCGTTTTCCGAAAAGTTTAGTTCCGCCTTATATTGTCCAGAGTTTTCGTCTAACAATAATGCCTTTAGCGCCTGATTCTCTTGCTGCAATTGCTGCAATTCCTGCAGTAGTTCGTTTTTTGTTTTATCTTCCGGGTTCATTAGTTTGGTTTAGTTTGGTTTAGTTTGGTTTAGTTTGGGTAATGTAATGCAAAGTTACTTTAAAAAAAAAATCTCCAAAGCCACTATCTCTGTATGATCTTTGGGTTATCTTCTTTCACTCGAAAATCTCATATTTCACCGCTCTATTCAATTCTTCGAGCAAATCGTTGATCTCTCTTTTAAGATCAATCATCCTGTTTTCGCGGCTAACAGCTAAACGGCCAAAATGCAGAAGGTCTTCAATTTTCTTTTTCTCGATAATTTCTATCTCTTTGCGTTCAGAAATATCACGAATGGCGCCGTTAATATGATGAAGGTGACCATGAGAATCATAAATGAGTCGGGCATTGATCGAAACATGTTTTATGGTTCCGTTTTTTGCTTTAAGTTTCAGTTCATAATCCTTCAATTCGCCATTTTCGAGAATAGCCTGAAGCAATATTTCGCGATCGTCAGGATTTTGATACAACTCAGACACATGGCGACCTATGATTTCTTCAGGATTGAATTCCGAAAAATACTTGATCGATGGGCTTATCTCCATAACAATGCCTTCGAGGTTGGTTTGGTAGAAAACATCCTGCACGTTTTCGAAAATGCTGCGATATTTTTCTTCGCTTGCATGCAGGGCTGCTTCAGCTTGCTTTCGGATGGTGATATCAGATACAATATGAACGGCGCCTACCAGGTCGCCCGAGGCATCGAGAATGGGATCGACCATCACTTCATAATCTGACTCACCTATTTTCAAATCCATAGTTTCGCGTTGGTGGCTCGTGCGAGCCCTGACAAAAGGACAGTTTTCAATGGCGCAATGGGTGCCATGCACAAAAGGCCAGCAATGATGGCCTTTGACTTGATGGTTCGTTTTACCAATCAATTCAAGAAATGTCTTGTTGGTTTCGACAATATTCTGTTCCTTATCCAGCAAAATAATACCGTCCTGAATAGAATTAAAAGTTTTGGTCCAATTGGTTGATGCCTGTGCCAGTTTTCCTTCTGTCTGCTTACGTTCAATAGCGTATTCTATGGCTTTATGAAGCAGGGTATAGTTCAGATCGTTCTTTGTCAGAAAATCCTGTGCACCGCACTTAATGATAGATAATGCCAGTTCGATATCCTGCATGCCCGTTACCAACACTATGGGAATATTGCCGGTGAAATTCAGCAGGGTGTCGAAGGTTGGTTTGCCCGTGCTGTCGGGCAGGTTGAGGTCGAGTAGCACTATATCAACCGTATTCTCTTTGAGTTGCCTGCAACCGTCTTTCAGGGTTTCGGAAGCAATCAGGCGGTAATTGGCCCAGGTGATCTGTTTCAGCATCTCCCTGATCAAAATAACGTCTAATGGATTGTCCTCTATCAGGAGGATGGTCCGTTGAAGTGTACTAGTCATGACGTGGGAGTTTAACTAAGGTGAGCCAAAAATCCTCAATGGATTTAACCACCTCGAAGAATTTATTCAGATCGATGGGCTTGGTGATAAAACAATTTGCATGAAGATTATAAGTGCTGATGATATCTTCTTCGGCTTTGGATATGGTGAGCACCACCACAGGGATTCTTTTGAGCGAAGGATCGGCCTTGATCTCGGCCAGCACCTCGCGGCCATTCTTTTTAGGAAGATTCAGATCGAGAATGATAAGATCGGGGCGACGGGCATCTACATATTTGTTGCGTTTGAAAAGATAATCGGTGGCTTCCACTCCATCGTAAACGATATGAAGTTGGTTTATCACTTTGCCATCGGCCAATGCTTCCTGTGTGAGGCGTGCATCGCCGGGATTGTCTTCTATCAGCAGTATCTCTATAAATTCTAAACTTTCCATGATATTTTTGTTTGGTTATTGTTTAATAGTAAAATAAAAAGTGGTTCCCTCATTCTCTACTGATTCGAACCATATCTTTCCCTGATGACGGTCGACAATGCGTTTGCAGATAGAAAGCCCAATGCCGGTGCCGGGATATTCGCGAACCGAATGCAGACGCTGAAAAATAATGAATACCCGGTCGTGGTATTGCATGTCCATGCCAATACCGTTATCGCTGACTGAGAATTTGAAATACTGATGATCTTTCTCGCATGCGATATTTATCTTAGGCAAGCCGGTTTTGGTGCGGAACTTTATGGCATTTTCAATTAAGTTTTGAAACAAGCGCAAGAGCTGCGATTCGTCGGCTTTCACCTCGGGCAGTTCGTCGTGGGTTATCAAAACATTATTTTCGCTGATCAACTGATGCAGGTTGCTGATCACCTTGCCCAAAACCATCGTGGCATCAACCGGCTCAAGCGCTTTGGCACGCGAACTTACCCGCGAATACTCCAACAGGTCGTTGATGAGCTTTTGCATACGAATGGCCCCGTCAACAGCATAATGAATGTAATCGTTGGCATCGGCATCCAGCTTGTCTTTATATTTGCGTTCCAGCAGTTGTGTGTAGCTCGATATCATGCGCAGGGGTTCCTGCAAATCGTGAGTGGCCACGTAAGCAAACTGTTCCAGTTCCTGGTTGGCAGTCTGCAGTTCAACGCTTCGTTTTTCTTTTTCCACATTCTGAATGACCAGTTCCTGGTTAGCTATTACCAACTCGGCAGCACGTTTTTCTTTATCAATATTCAGAACTACAAGTTCATTGTTGGCAATTTCGAGTTCGGCGGTCCGTTGCACTTTTTCTGCGAACTGAAGCGCCAGTTCGCTGTTGGCAATTTTCAGTTCATTTTGTACCTTTTTGCGTTTGGTAATGTCGACGGATTTGATAAAGATGCCCTGGGAAACTGCTTGTATGGAAAGATCGAACCAGGCTGTTGAGCTATCGGGGTAAACAAATTCGTTTTCGATATGGTGAGGTGTTTTATCTTCCATACACTGTTTCATGAAAGCATATACCTGGGTATTTTCGGCACCGGGCCACACATCGGTATAACATTTCCCAATCAGTTCATCTTTCGTGGTAAGACTTTGCCTTTCGGCAGCCTTATTCAGGTATTGATAGCGCCATTGAAAATCGATTATCTGGCAACCTTCTATCATATTGTCGAGGGTGGTACGGAATCGTTCTTCGCTTAGCGCCAATTCGGTCTCTACCTCTTTGCGTTTGGTAATATCGTAGCCCTGGGCAATAGTTGCCATAAAAGTAGAACGATCGTTAGACAATACCGGGGCTGAATTCCATAGAAGGGTATACACCCCGCCCTTTACGTTTTTGATCTTGATCTCTACAGTTTCCATCCTGCGCCCTTTTTCGGTCTTTTTGATCTGCAGCATAGCCTCATCGGCCGAATCGGGTGGAAAAAGTATTTTGAGATGTTGCCCTATCATTTGCGAAGCATTCATACCGGTTAGCAGCTCGAAGGCAGGGTTGAAACGTGTGATCAAAAAATCAGGGTTCCACACAATGATGGGGGTGTTGGCATAGCGGAACAGGTTTTCGAGATATTCGTTCGATATGCGGTGGGCTTCGCTTACATCGGCCAGATCGTTGTTGAGAATAGCCAGATCGGCTTCGCGTCGCACTATTTCTTCGTTCTGACTGGATAGTTCTTCGTTTTGGCAACTCAGTTCTTCGTTCTGTTCGTTCAGTTCCTCATTCGCCCTTTCTAATTTTGATTCACTCAGTGTGATAGCGGCATTTTTGATACCCAATTCCGTATTTATCTTATTTAATTCATGTTTCGAGAGTTTTTCGTTTTCTAGTATCTGTTGTTTTATTATTTCGGCCATGGCATTGAAGGACTTGGATAACTTGCCAAACTCGTTGTTCGATTTATAGCCGGAACGTACGTTGAGGTTTCCCTTGTGAAAATGATCGGTGGCAAAGGTGATCTCGTGCAAAGGGCGGCGGATATTGCGCAGCAGTACGAAAATTACAAAGGCCGTAAGCCCCAGTATGCCTGCTACCAGCATGCGCAACTGACGGTTGAAAGATTTGTTCAACTCATACGATTGTGTGTAGAGTTGCTCCGCTTTTCGATTGGCAAAATTGCTGATCACATTGATGCTATTCATCATCCCTTCGTGGAGTTCCCTTATTTTAGTCGATGTAAGGATATTTTCTGCTGTTGTTTCCTTTTCTCCGGAAAGCGCCAGCTTTAGATTCTCGTCTACAGCCGATTTCCAATAGCCGAAAGCAATCTTTGCCTTATCAATATCGGCACGCGGACCCAGATAGCTCTGGTAAAGCACCTGAAATCGCAGCGAAATGCTGTCGTTCAAAGCGTGTATGGTTTTAACGGCCCGGTCTTTTTCGGATATCGCATGCGAAAGATATAAGTCGCGTTCGGCTATTCTGATCTTCAGCAGATCGGACTCCAGTTGGCCCAGTGTCGATTTAACCTTAAAAGGATGACTGTACATCATTTCACTTTGCTTTTCTATTTCGCCCGATTGATACAGGGCAAACAATCCCAGTATCAGGAATAATAAGAGCAGCACCACGAAACCCATAGTGAGCTGTGTGGCTATTTTCATATCTTTTAGTTTTTTCATAGCAGCATCATTTCATGCGAAATGTGGTTTAATTAAACATTTCGTTTTCGAGCTTACTAATGGTAAAGAAAAAATCAGGATTCGCCTGTATTTGTCGTAAATGATGATAAGTAGAAGAGTGTGAAGGAACGGGGAAACAGAAGTAATTCAGTAGTTTTTCAGGAATCTTTAGCAATAGTTTGATCGGCCATAATAGCGATTATCTAAAGATGATGAGTTGCGCGTTATTTTTAGAGGGTTAGGGGAACAATCTTAACGCCGTTGCAAATTACAACTCAGGATGTCGAAATAAGAACAATTACTTGGCAAAGGTACGAATAAATGGAGGCTGAATGCAAATCTTTGTGAAATAATTAACATTCTCAGCAATTTAGCTTATATTTCAGGAGAGGATTGGAGATAATATGAGTGATATCTTTTTCAGTCTTCAGTCCTACCGACCTTCGGGGCAGTCCTCAGTCGGAATGCGGCCTCATAGTCTAATAGTCTATTCAAATGTATCGTACTTCGCCTCTCCCCCATGCAGCAACAGCAGTTCGTTGATCTCTTTTTTCAGTTCTACCATTTTCAGTTCGCGGCCTATGAACTTATTGTTCAGATAACTCATCTTGGTATATTCCTGTGCTCGTTTTTCTTTTTCGCCATTCTGAAACGTCAGTTCTGCGTCGGCAATTGCCAATTCGACGGCACGTTTTTCTTTCTCACTGTTCTGATACGTTAGTTCCAGATTGGCCATAACCAATTCCGTAGCCCGAATTTCTTTTTCGCTGTTCTGAAACGTCAGTTCTATATTGGCAAGCACCAGCTCGGCAGCCCTATCTTCTTTTTCACTATTCTGATAGGCCAGTTCAAGGGCCAGCTCATCAGCTCGTTTTTCTTTTTCGTCGTTTTGAAGAAGCAGTTCCTGATTGATCAGCTCGAGTTCTATCACATAAACTTCATTCTCATGCTGCAGATGCAGAATATCGGCTTCGCTGAGTATCGATATTTTTTTCGTTTTTTTTGTCAGTAATATAGCTTCTGCGTTCTGCCGAAGCAGAGAGATATCAAACACTGCACCCGCTTGTTTTTCTTTTTCGCTATGCTGAAAACCCACATTGAGTTGTTCAGTATAAAGATCTTTCAGTAAATCGTATTCGAACTGCGAATGTTGCAATTCCATGATCAGTTCGGCATTGGTTTTGTCGTTCTGCTTCATAAGTAGATGGGCAATAAATATAGGTAGATACTCAGCAAAAGCAGGCTATGATGAGAACACATACTGTTTTGTCCGGCATGATCCATAGAAAAGAACCTTAATAATCGGTAAAGATAGACTATAAGGAAGCTGATTGCTAATTTATTTTCAATTATTTATAGAAAAGGGAAGTCCTCAGTCCACAGTCCACAGTCCACAGTCCACAGTCCACAGTCCACAGTCCACAGTCCACAGTCC
>CAZNRQ010000041.1:0-1183 GCA_964574845.1 uncultured Bacteroidales bacterium | reverse complement strand
ACAGTCTCATAGTCTAATAGTCTAATAGCCTAATAGCCTATTCAAATATTTCGTACTTTGCCTCTCCCCCTTGTTTTATCAACAGTTCATTAATCTCTTTTTTCAACTGAACCATACGGTTTTCGCGGTTGACGGCCAGTCGTCCGAAGTGCAGCAATTCTTCGGATAGTTTCAGTTGGGCCAGTTCTACCTCTTTACGCTCGGTGATGTCGCGAACGGCGCCGTCGATATGATGTGGCAGCCCATTTTCATCTAAATTCAAGCGGGCATTAATGGAAACATGTTTTACTACTCCTGAATTTGATTTTATGGTGAGTTCGTAATCTTTCAACTCTCCTTTACTTTTTAAATCATTAAGAAAAATAGTACGATCGACAGGATCATTATACAGATCAAAAACAGAACTGCCTAACAATTGTTCTAAATTGAATTCAGGGAGTCTTTCTATAGAAGGACTTATTTCGAGTATTTTGCCGTTCATGTCGACCTGATAAAATACATCCTGAACATTTTCGAACAAGGTTCTGTATTTTTCTTCGCTTTTGCGCAGTGCTTCTTCGGCCTGCTTGCGTTTGGATATATCGTTGGATACGGAAAGTACTCCCCTGCGACCATTGGGCAAGGTAATGGCTACTTCTTTTATGATCAGGTACACCAGACTGCCATCTTTTCGCAGGCTTTGAAATTCGAAATCCAGGGTTTCGCCGGCAAAAATACGGGCGATATTTTCGGATACCTGGTAGTTTTCTTCGGTACGGGTCAACATTCGCACATCGGCTCCTATCAGTTCTTCAATGGTATAAAGCGATATTTTGACCATTTCGTCGTTTGCCTGCAGTACGATGCCGTTTTCGTCCAATACCATAAGGCCTGCAGGCGAATTCATAAAAAGGGTTTTGAACCTGAGTTCGCTTTCGCGCGTATTGGTTTCGGCTTGTTTGCGTTCGGTGATATCCTGAAAAAAACCGTAGATTCTTCTATTCCGCAGATCGGCCTGGCCAATGGCTCTCGCAATTTTATGATTACCTTTTGCCGTGATTATTTCCGATTCTATTTCATAGGATTCGCCTGTTTCAATGACTTTTTTAACAGCTTCATCTACCAATGCTAATGATTCGGGGGTATAAAAATTAACCCGCTTTTCAATCGATGGCTTATAATCGGAGTCTACTTCGTGTATTTG
>CAZNRQ010000040.1:9715-13773 GCA_964574845.1 uncultured Bacteroidales bacterium | reverse complement strand
GTTATTTAAAAAAAACTCACCCAGCAGCCCCCCTTAATCTGCAAAGAATATGTTGTAAAGGCCGCCGGATGAGAGATTAAAACTAAAACAAAAATTAAACTTAAACTAAAGAACTACAACTAATTATTTTTATGAGCAGGCCCGGCTGCCGGCCGGCTTCTCTATTTGTTTTTTCTAGGATATCATATTATTATGGGTTTCACTCCATTCGCCTGCCAAGGTGGGGTATTGAATATCTATCCAGCGACACCAGCAAATAAAATTGTATCCAATAAACATTGCATCGAGTTGTACTGTAAATGTTGCTTTGGTAGATAAAACTGATACGCAACCATCATTGGGGCCAATACAGGTTTTTCTCACTTTATCGACCATGTCGGCTGTAATAGGAAATTTTCCCTGAATAATAGCATAGCGAATTTCTACTTGTTTGGCCGTGTCCGGAACGCGGTGCTGGGTGCTTTCCATATCGGAGCGAGCTTTGATACTGATCAAACCATTGCCACGAGGATCCACATCAATGAATATTTTTTCTTTGATAGGAGTTTCGGGTATGGTGTGAGTTTTGGGAAGCCCCGTTTTGCGATTTAGCGTTACTCTATCATCGGTAGTCCAAACACTGGCCGGAATATCATTATAAATGATTGTGAGTATTTCTATCATTTTAGCCGAACTTTCTTCCAATCTAGCAGTAATTAGCGTATCCTTACGGCCCGAAGCAGCGTCGTAATTTATTTTCCGATATACGTATGAATTTTCGTGCTCGTCGTCGCCATAAATTTCCTTCATTTTGGCAAGATTGGTCGCACTAATGCCTAGCCGGGTGGCATTAGTTGTTAGATAATTGGTTGATTTGAAAAAGTAAGCTGCCTTGTCGGCAATGCTGCTTGGAAATACTGTATCAGTCATAGCTTTTTTATTTAAAGGTTACTATAATTTTTACGGTTATATCATAATTCAAACAGAGGGAGTCGGCTAACCTTCTAAATTGCATCGTATTTCTTAAGAAGCAACTCGTTTTTCTTGTGAAGAAATGTCTATTTCCTGTGAAGAAATGTCTACTTCTTGTGAAGAAATGTCTATTTCCCGTGAAGAAATGTGTACTTCCTGTGAAGAAATCTCTTTTTCTTGTGAAGAAATGTCTTTTAGCTTTGAAGAAATGCATCCCAGTGCTTAGGAAAAGTCTATTGATTCCAAAGTTTTCTATGAATGAACTCCACAAACAAGTCATTATTTTGCTAGAAATTAAACACATAGCAAGCATCAACCCCCTCCGATCCGACAATGGAATGAGGTTGGTTAATGATTTATGTGGTTGAGCTGACACCTGGCGACAGTTAAATTTGTTCGCTTCAAAATTACGGAAGTAGCACGGTGGTTTTATCAGGAGAAATCCTGATTTTCTGTCAGGAGAAATCCTGATTTTTCGTGGTCAAACGCTAACAGCTATACGATATAGATAATATTTTTAAACTCTTTTTTTATTTTATTCCCGTGAGCAAATATTGCTCAGATCAGGCCATGTTCAATAAAATATCGGGTGAGTTCGGGGGTTTTATTAAAACCCAATTTCTCCATAACTTTATCGCGGTGAGTGCTCACGGTTTTTTCAGAAATAAACAGCTTGTCGGCAATGTTCTTATAGGTGGCTCCGCCGGCCAGCAAAAGAGCGACCTCCATTTCGCGTTTCGTAAGCGAAAGGTGGGGTAGGCGTTGTTCTGCCTCCGGATTGCTGTTTGCCAGCAAAACGGCCAATTCGGGGGTAATATACATCTTGCCTTCAGCCAGGGTGCGCAAAGCCAGGGTTAACTCCTCCATACTGGCATTTTTGGACAGATAGCCCCGGGCTCCCGAACGTATGGCCTGCAAGCCATGCAGCAGGGGCGAGTGCATGGTAAACATCATGATGCGGATTTTGGGCCATTTCGCCAGAATTTCGGGCACCATCATCAGTCCGTCGCGGTCGGGCAGCGAAATGTCGAGCAGCATTATGTCGAAAGCTTGTTTTTCCATTTGTTCCAGGGCCTCAGCCCCGGTAGCGGCTTCCACCACCTGTCTTACGTCGGGCAGTGGCTCTATCACGCGGCGCACGCCTTCCCTCACCACCTCATGGTCGTCGCAAAGCAATATTTTCATAAGTTTTCAATGGTTAAAGGTAAATGAATAGAGATAGTGGTTCCTTTGCCCTTCTTCGATCTCATATCAAAACTTCCGCCCAGCGAAGCGACACGGTCTTTCATGATGATGATACCAAACGTTGGTTTCGTATCCGACGCCTCGCCCTCGATACCCTTTCCGTTGTCGGCTATTACAAAATGATAGCTCGTTCTGGTTTTCTTCAGGCTTATGCTCACTTGCGAAGCCCCTGCATGTTTCAATATATTGGCCAGGGCCTCCTGCAAAATGCGGTACAGCTGCAGCGAAACATTTCCGGGCAATTGCATCTCGCTGTTCACATCCAGCTTTAGCTGAATCTTGTTCTTTTTCGAAAAGTTCTGTGCCAGGTGAACTATGGCTGTCCCAATCCCGTGTATTTCGACCATCTCGGGTCGCAGTGTGGTGGTGATCTCGCGGGTGATGTCAAGCAATCGGCGCAGGTCGGCGGTAATCTCGTTCAGTTCTTTTCTGAGGCTTTCCGATGCCACTTCGGCGCTTACGCCATCCAGTTTGTAGCAATTGCCTGCCATATCCTGCAGCACATTGTCGTGCAACTCCTGCGAAAGCGACTTTTTTCCCTCCTCTATACTGGTTTTGATGTTTTCTTTCAGTGTGCGCAGTTCCTGGTTCAAGTGGTTCAGTTTTTCTTCGGCCTGCTTGCGTTCGGTTATATTTTCATGCATGATCACATATCGCTCGGGTGCGCCGTCTTTGTCGAATATAGGGAAACACACCGAGCGTATCCACAATTCCACATCGGGAAATCCTTTCTCAACCCGGCTGGTGTTGAAGGTAGAATGGGTGATATTGACCACCTCTCCTTTTCTCAGCCTATCGAACATCTTGTCGAGACCCTGTTCTTTGAACTGCGGATCGGTGAATATCGAAAACGTAGGAGGCGGAACCGCGTTGAACAGTTTTCCATGGGCCTCGTTCACCCTGATGGTATAACCCTCCTTGTCGATAATCTGTATGGATAAAGGATTCTTCTCGATGATGTCGTCCAGAAACATCTCAGTCATACGACTGGCCGAAAGGCTGGTCTCGCAGGCTGAGCTTCTCAATCTCAATTCCTGAAGTTCGGCTATCAATTGTTCTTTTGTCTTTAATGAATCTTTCATGTGGGCAATACTTCCTACAAAAATATATAATATTGTCTATGTTCAAACACATTTATTAATATCCGTGAAAAAATCCCGTAGGCCTTTTGAGTTGAGCTTTTCGCTTATCCGAATGAAACATTTTCAAATATCTTTTACCCAGTGGGGTTGTTTTTTGTCAATAAATAGACAAATACATACGTGAAGAAGCGAAAGAAAACTATATCACAATAAATTTTTCCTTCGCTTTGCTTAGAGAGACGGGGATAAAAATTTTTTTATCAAAAAGTGAAATTTTGCCTAAATATGAATTATATTTGTGGTAAGATTTAAACAAAATGAAAGAAACTATGAAACTAGATGTCCAAAAAGTCGAATTTGCAGCAAAGAAAATTCGCACCATCACACATCCGTCAAGAGTTCAGATCATCAAACTGCTTGAAGAACATGACAAGCTGAATGTAACTCAGATTTACGAAAAGCTGAACATACTTCAGGCAGAAACTTCACATCACTTAGCTCTTCTCAGAGAGTTTGGTATTTTGAAGAAAGTTAGACAGGGCAAAATGAGCATTTATTCGCTCAACAAAGAAACCCTCGATAACATCGTCAGAATAGCCGAGGAACTGAGCAAAAGATAAGCGAAGTTTTTTCGCTTTTCATTGAACTTTGACCAAAGCCTATGGGTATGCACAAGTGTACCCATAGGCTTTTTTTGCTTTTTCTGAAGGTGCATTTTTCGGTCTCCTCAGCCCTTTGCTGTTTGCCGACTGAAGACTGCCGACTGAAGACTGCCGACTG
>CAZNRQ010000040.1:0-9615 GCA_964574845.1 uncultured Bacteroidales bacterium | reverse complement strand
TGCCGACTGAAGACTGCCGACTGAAGACTGCCGACTGTGGACTGCCAACTGTGGACTGCCAACTGTGGACTGCCGACTGTGGACTGCCGACTGTGGACTATTTACCCCTCTTTTCCTTCACCAAGGCATCCAATCTGCGGTGAAACTCGTTCAGCCAAATCGTAAAACCATCGTCGTTCCAGTGTGTATCCGAGCGATAATACACCGGTGTAGGGCTTTGCCTGTAAATATCATATAGCCTGATCATGGGCATACGCAGGCTGCTGTCGTGCTCAATGCGCGGAAGAAGCTCGTTATATTTTTCCCTTTCGGGACAAAGCACCGAGATAGGGTTAGGAACAATGGTCATATACACCTCGTCGAAGCCCAGCGCCTTGTAATACTTATATGTGGCATTCAGATAAGCAATGCTGCTTCTCACTTCGTCCTCCGTCAGAGTATTAAACGAAGATGATTTCTGTGTGGTATCAATGGTTTCGGCATAATACAGATGATCGTTATGATTAGAAATCACCACCTCCTTGCTGATGCGGCCAAAGAGTTTATAGTTCAATTGTGCCTTCAACTCTCTCAGGGGAGTGATGAAATGATAATCGAAAGCATTGAACTCCAGATTTTCGTTGGTCTGCGGATTGAAGATATAATCCCAAACACTTTTCAGAAAACCCGGCTCTTTTTCGGCCATGGGCTTTGTGTGTTGCTTCAGTTGCGACGAATCCTTGTACACCTCCACTTCCTTTTTTAGCGTAATAGAGTCGGAAATATAACGGAAAAAACGCTCGCTCACCTCAAACATCAACACATTGATGCGGCTGCTATCGAGCACCGCCTGAATAGGCTCACCTTTGAACCATTCTTTATGAATGATCTTAGTGATGCCATAGAAATTCGTATCCGTGCCCAGATGAAACCCCACATAGCTGTCGTGGGTCATGTACAGGTTGATTTCTTTAGGAATATTGTATTTCTGCTTTTTCACATAAGAGGGTTCTTTAGCCAGTTCGAACTTATATTCCGGAAGAAAAGAGATGCCGAAGAGGTCGCCATAGCGGAACTTATCGTAAGAAAACGGTAGAGGACCTTCATAGCGCGCATCGGTATATCGTTCCGAACAGTTATTGGAGCAGCTGATGGCGTACAAAACCATCGCGACAAACAGGGCAATATAGGCAAACAGGCGCTTCATCTAAAACTGGAAATAAATAAATTGTTTGTTATTAAAAACCCCCAAAAGGTATGATCCAAAAGCAATAGCCCCTATCAGCACAAAGAACCAGGCTGTATTTTTCGTCTGTATCTTCATGTAGTACTTCTCTTTGAGCGAAAGTAACACAATCAGCAGCACACAAAACCACATCTCCACCCCGTTCAGTGCAAAGTGCCATTTGTCGTGAAACGAAATACCGCCAATTTTTCTAATGATTTGCAGGGCATGTGAAAAGTTTGTTGCCCTAAAGAATATCCATGCAAAGCAAACCAACATAAACGTGGCCAAAATATTAAGTAGCTTGATAGGAAAACCTCTGAACTGAGGTATCTTCATCCATTTCATCAGCTGGTTTTTCCAAATGCCGAAAAGCATATAGAAACCATGCAGACCTCCCCAGATGATGAAGGTCCAGTTGGCGCCATGCCACAAACCGCTGATCAGGAAAACCAGCAGAAGGTTTATATACCAGCGGGGAATGGAAACGCGGTTGCCGCCCAGCGAGATGTAAAGATAATCCTTAAACCATGTCGACAGCGAAATATGCCAACGTTTCCAGAACTCGGCAATGGATTTGGAGAAATAAGGCGCATTGAAGTTGGTCATCAGCTTTATGCCCATAATCCTCGCCGCACCAATGGCTATATCGGAATATCCAGAGAAATCGCAGTATATCTGAAAGGCATAGAACACAGTGGCCACCACCAGGGTGCTTCCGTTTTGCAAGGCCACATTCCCATACACATCGTCCACCACAATAGCCAGGCGGTCAGCTATCACCACCTTCTTAAAAAAACCAAAGGCCATTTGCATCAACCCCGCCTTACACTCTTCGAAATCGAAATCATGCTGTCTGCGCAATTGCGGCAGCAGGTTTTGGGGACGCTCTATGGGTCCGGCTACCAATTGCGGATAAAACATCACATACAAGGCATACAGTCCGAAATTGCGTTCGGCCCTTACATTGTTTCGGTACACTTCAATGGTATAGCTCATCGCCTGAAACGTGTGAAACGAAAGGCCTATGGGAAGCAATATTTTCAGCACGGGCATAGGCGACTGATGCCCGAATACACCCAGCAGTTCGCCCAGATTTTGGTTCAGAAAATTGTAATACTTAAACACCGCCAACACCCCTATGTTGGCTATCAGGCTAAGAATAAGGAATATCTTTCGGTTCTTACCCTGCAGCTTCTCGAGGTAGATACCCGCAAAGTAATCGATAACAATGGTGAACCCCAAAATCAGTATATACACCGGGAAGAACACCATATAGAAGTAGCAGCTTGCCAGCAGCAAGTGTATCCAGCGAAATTTATACGGAAGTTGAAAATAAATTATAGTGACAATGACAAAGAAAAACAGAAATTGTACCGAATTAAATAACATGCCCCGTGCGTAAAAATCTTTTTGTCAGTCCTGTGAGTCCAAATTCGTTATAAGGGATGGTAAAATTATAATTTTCGTCTTACATATTGAGTGTTTTTTAAAATTATACAACTCCCTACCGTCCTTTCAAAAAATCGTACCTTTATACTCCTATAAACACAATATGCACGTAAACGGAACCAACTACCGCACCGTATGGATGGAGAAAAGCTCGGTGTTCATGATAGAGCAGAACCTGCTGCCCTTTACCTTTAAGATTTACGAATCAAAAAACTACAAACAAACCTGCGAAGCCATCAAAACCATGATTGTTCGTGGTGCCGGAGCCATTGGCGTCACAGCCGGATATGCCATGGCACAGGCATGCATAGAGGCAGGAAGTATTAATTATGTCAATTTCATTACAGCCGCCAAAGACGAAATAGAAGCCACCCGCCCCACGGCCCGCAATTTGTTTTACGCCACCGAAAGGGTATTCAAGGCGGGTATGCGATGCTTCGAAGAGGCAGTGGCAGAAGCGGAACGATTGGCCCAGGAAGATGTAGATGCCTGCCGCATGATAGGCGAATTCGGCAACGACCTCATCAAAGACGGATGTAATATTGAAACCCATTGCAATGCCGGTTGGCTGGCTTTCACCAACTACGGCTCGGCTCTTTCACCGGTATATGTTGCCGCCCGAAACGGAAAAAAGGTATTCGTCTATGCCGACGAAACACGTCCACGAAGCCAGGGTGCGCGACTTACGGCCTGGGAACTGAAGAATGAGAACATACCCCACATCATCATCCCCGACAATGCCGGTGCTCATCTGATGTCGCAGGGCAAGATTGATATTATGATAGTAGGTGCCGATCGCATTGCCGCCAACGGCGATGCCGCCAATAAGATAGGCACCCTCGAGAAAGCTATTGTGGCCAAAGAATACGGTATTCCCTTTTACGTGGCCGCCCCAACCTCGACATTCGACCTTCAATGCCCCGACGGAACCCATATTCCCATAGAAGAACGCAGCCAGGATGAAGTATTGTATCAGACAGGACCCGACAAAAACGGCAACATGCACGAGATATTGGTCTGTTCGCCCGGTTCCTCAGCACTCAATCCCGCCTTTGATGTCACTCCAGCCAGGTATATAACTGGAATTATCACAGAGCGCGGCATCGTTAGACCCCATACTGAGGAGATCGCAAAATTATTTGGCATATGAGCGAAGGCTATGTAGGGGTGAAGTTCACCACGGTTTACAAAGATAAAATAGCTCCTCTGCATCCCCATTTGGATGAACTGAAGAATTGGTGTCGCCTGTTTCACGATAAAGGACTTGCCCCTCCTTATCCCGGAGGTTCTTATGGTAATCTGAGTTTCCGTACCGAACGCGATAGTTTTATAATCACAGGAACCTGCATAGGGCTTAAAGATACTCTTGGTAACGACTGTTTTGTTGAAATACACGATTGCAATGCCGATACAAAAGAAATATTGGTGACAGGAAACCGCCCTCCTTCGTCAGAAACCTTTATGCATTATATCATTTATCATAACCGTCCTGATGTGCAGGCCATTTTTCACGGACACAACCAGCAGATCACTGAGAATGCAGCTTTACTCACCATTCCTGAGACTGCCAAAGAAGTTCCTTACGGTACTGTCGAACTGGCCGAAAGTGTTTTGGCTATATTAGGTAACAACAACTTTTTTGTGATTAAAGCTCATGGTTTTGTTTCTCTGGGAGGCAATATGGACGAAGCAGGCAAATTAGCTTGTGCTTGGCTGGAACAAACCCCGCAAATTAAGAAATTGTAAAGTCGGGGTTAACTTTATATGAATTCGGATAAATCTTATTATAAAAGATGAATTGCCGATTTTTAATTTTCTATCTTTGTTCACTTAAGAGTGCATTATGGAGAACGGATTTAACATACTTCTTGTCGACGACGAACCAGATATCGTTGAGTTCTTAGGCTACAACCTGAAACAGGAAGGATTTAAAGTATACACAGCCGGTAATGGCAAGGACGCTGTTAAAATGGCCAGGGAAGTCACTCCACACATCATAGTTCTTGACGTTATGATGCCGGGCATGGACGGAATAGAAACCTGTATTGAACTGCGCAAATTGCCTTCACTCAAGAATACACTGATTATGTTCCTCACTGCCCGTGGTGAAGATTACTCGCAGATCGCCGGGCTTGATGCCGGCGCCGACGACTATATTTCAAAGCCTATAAAACCACGTGTCTTCGTAAGTCGCATTAATGCGCTGCTTCGCAGATACCAATCTGCACAGCAACCCGACAAATTGCCTTTGACAATAGAAAATCTGGTAATTGACCCGGAACGATATCTTGTGATCAAAGATAAAGAAGAGGTCGTTTTGCCCAGAAAAGAGTTTGAATTATTGCTTTTGCTTGCTTCCAAACCCAACAAGGTGTTTAACCGTGACGAGATCTTTGCCAGAATATGGGGTAATGATGTAATTGTTGGTGAACGCACCATTGATGTTCATATACGTAAATTGCGTGAAAAAATTGGAATAGTTAATATTAAGACCGTTAAAGGAGTAGGATATAAGTTCGAGGTGAAATGAAAAAGAACAACCCAAGGGCCATTTCTTTAAGGATATCATTTTTCTTACTGCTTTTGTACCTGATTTTCGATTTAGCCTATTTTGTTTTCTTTTCCAAAGAGCCATTTAACTGGTTGTTTTTAATTGCATCCAGTATCATTTTATATGTCGTAGTTTATGCTGTGGTTTGGCAAGCTATTGAAAATTTAATCTATAAGAAGATTAGAGTGCTATACAAAAACATTCATAATCTGAAATCTCCCAAACAAAAGATTGCCATGGATTCAAACTGGTTGGAGACAGCAGAAAAAGAAGTGGTAGAATGGGCTGCAGATCAAAAAGAAGAAATGGAAAGCCTAAAAAAACAGGAAAACTATCGTCGTGAGTTTTTAGGAAACGTTTCCCATGAACTGAAAACACCAATTTTCAACATACAGGGCTACGTTCTTACGTTGCTCGATGGAGGGCTGGAAGATGCCAGTATCAACCGCGAATACTTGCAAAGAGCCGAAAAGAGTATTGATCGTATGATTACCATAGTCGACCGACTGGACGAAATCTCAAGACTGGAATTGGATGCACTTGCCCTGAATTATGAAAAATTCGACATCATGGCTATGTGTCACGACCTTATTGAATTTTTTGAAATTAAAGCAGCAGAGAAAAAGATTCACATTTTTATAAATCAAAATACCCAGGGCCCTTTTCATGTTTTTGCCGACAAAGAACTCATCCGTCAGGTTTTGTCAAATCTAATTGAAAATTCAATTAAATACGGAAATGAGAATGGCAGAACCAAGATCTCCTTCTACGATATGGACGAACAAATGTTAATAGAGGTATCTGATACCGGTATTGGTATTGCCCAGGAAGACATTCCGAGAATTTTCGAACGTTTTTACCGATCGGCCAATGGTCGTGTCTTAAATAACAGCGGCAGCGGTTTAGGTTTGTCAATCGTGAAACACATTATAGAGGCACATCATCAGGCCATTAATGTCCGCAGTAGTATTGGCGTAGGTACCACATTCGGATTTACCCTAAAAAAAGGTTGAGGCGCTTAAAACAAGCCTTTTTAATTTATCTTTAAATTTCTTTGTAACTTTATGCAGACCTATACGTCATAGGTTGGTAAGAGATCATTCATGACGGTCAACGAATACAATCAATGTGTGGAGGAGTTTTCTGACAGCGTGTATCGTTTCATCCTTAAAAACATTAAAAACGAGGAAAAGGCGAAAGATACCGTTCAGGATTCCTTTGAAAAAATGTGGGTAAAAGCAAAAGAAATTTCATTCGAAAAAGCAAAATCATATTTGTTTACCACAGCTTACCGTACCATGATAGACAGTATTCGTAAAGATTCGAGACAATCGTTAATGGAACCGGCACACGAAAACATCCTTACTTGCAACAATGATTATTCCGATCTGAAAGAGGTGATAGACGAAGCCGTTGATAAGCTACCTGAGATACAAAGATCAGCGCTTTTATTGCGCGACTACGAAGGTTACTCTTACGAAGAAATAGGCCAGATAACCAGCCTCAGCGAATCACAGGTCAAGGTGTATATCTTTAGGGCGCGTGCTTTTTTGAAAAACTATATTGGCAGTTTGGAAACAGTAATTTAGCATGAGTATTAATCAACATAACTACGAACTCTTTATCCTCGATCATTATGAGGGGAAACTCGATACCGATGCAACGAGAGAGTTAATGCTTTATTTGGATCTCAACCCTGAAGCCAAAGAAGCCTTCGAAAGCTATGAGACCATAATGCTCACCCCCGACCTACGCCAGCGCTTCGAACCCAAATCATCCTTAAAAAAAACTGTCATAGTGGCTGTAGGGGAACTAAATGAGGAAAACTATGAGGATTATTTTATAGAAAGTGTCGAGAATAATCTTTCTATTAAAGAAATTGCCAAACTTAATGAGTTTTTAAGCGCAAACCCCCATCTCAAGAAATCACTTGAAACCTATAAAAAAACGATACTAAAGCCAGATTTATCAGTGGTTTTTGGCGATAAAGATTCTCTAAAGAAAACACTAATTACCCCTAAACGACCTACTCCGGTTCGCAGAATGGTACTGGTTTCCGTTTCCATAGCAGCGATGTTGATCCTTATTCTCTTATCAGGTATTGTCATTCGCAATATGAATTACGTAAGCAAAAATACTTCGTTCGCATTTGCTACAGTCGATATTAATCGACACAATAGAAAAACTATTTTGGTTGAAAAACAGAACACGGGAAGTACAATTCCGCAATCCCGGAATCTGTATAATAATATAGCGAACTCAAAAACCATCAACTTTGCAGATATTAACCTTTCGACGAATAAAAACACATTGGTCAAAGTTCAAATTAAAAAAGAAACACAAATTGAAACAAAGAGGAATAATGACCTGACGGCAAATGCATTTTTATCAAAACGCTCTGAATATTCGGGATTAATCGAGGAGAAGGAATTTCTTCTAAGCAGACGTAACAAATTAAAAAACAACTCCCAAGATGAAGGACTTGCCAACTATATCGTAAAGGGCATCAAAAATGCGGCTCGTAGTACTTCTAAGAACAAAGAAGATATCGCAGACAATAAAAAAATCGGATTTTGGGATGTTGCAGGTTTTGGAGTGTTTGCATACAATAAAATCACAAACAACAATCTTGTTCTGGACAAAGAAACAGATGCGTCCGGAAGGTTGATGTCTTTTAATATCGAAGATAGGGACTCTCCTTCTGAAGAAAAAAAATAACCTGTCTGTAACAAACCGTTCACCTGTACGTCATACTTTCAAACAAAAAAAACTTCTGTATTATGAAAACAAAAACAATATTAAGTGCCCTATTTCTGGTTTTTTTCTTGCTTATAACCCTTCAATTAAAATCACAAAATGCCAGTGGAAATGTGATATCCCGAGATTTTCCTACTGATGATTTCACGGGAATCAGTCTTTCTGAACCTTTGGATTATAGCATTATTCAAGGGGATAAAAACTTGATCAAGATAGAAACCGATGATAACTTTATGGACAAAGTGAAGATCAGTGTTCATAATGGAACTCTTACTGTAGATACCCGTTCGCTTAACGGAGCCAGCGAATTAAAAGTGACCATACAGGCTAAAGACCTGAAAAGTATCGACATCAGCGGAGCATCTACCTTGAAAAGCGAAAACACACTGAAACTTGACAACCTCACTATAGACGCATCAGGAGCAGCAGAGGTAAAACTTGATCTGGATGTCGCTAATCTGGAATCGGATCTTTCCGGTGCTGCCAACGTAAAACTGAGTGGCATTGTCTTAAACCACAATATTAAAGCAGGGGGGGCTGCTGACCTGAAAGCACTGGAATTGCAGACTTCCAAGGCCGAAGTGGAACTCACGGGGGCCTCGAATGTTAAGATCGATGTAAAAGACAAACTGAGCGGACGGGTAAGCGGTGTGAGCGACCTTAAACTAAAAAGCGATCCTGCCATCAACGAATTAGATAAAACAGGGAATATCGATTTGCAGGATATCGATTCGCTGGTTGGAGAAAAAAATATCATCATCGAAAAAGATACCGAAATTTTTAATGACAACCGCGATAAGGCTGAGGGTGAATCTGACGGTAATGATCATCATCGTGGAATTTTCGATAAAGGCAAGGGCAACTTTTTGTTTGGTAAAACCAACAAAACCTACATTCACTGGATAGGGATCAATACAGGTATCAACGGTTATCTCGACAACAAACAGAAATTCTCTCCCCCTTTTGGTTATAAGTTTATGGAACCTGATTATGGCAAATCGTGGTTCGTGGATATCAATTTTCTGCAATATGGCCTGCCAATTATCAAAAACTACTGGTATCTGGTCACGGGAATGGGATTCCAGTTCAACAATTATGTTATACAAAATGACCACATACTAAAACCCAATACTGAATATCTCGAAGCCAACCTCGATACTACCGTGAATTATAAAAAGAACAAACTTACGGATGTGTATTTCCAGATTCCCTTGTTGTTCCAATTCGACACCAAAAAGATAAAGAAAAGCAACACCTTTCACCTATTGTTTGGTGTGGTTGGAGGTGTCAGAGTCAGCTCATGGACAAAGCAAAAATATGAGTTCAACGATTCCAAAAACTACAGAACCACTTATGACGATTTCAACCTGGCCCCCTTCCGCTGGAGCGCCATGGTAAAAGTGGGTTATGGGCCGGTAAATGTTTTTGCCACCTACCAGTTGAACCAGATGTTTAAACCCAATCACGGACCGCAGTTGTATCCTTTCACTGTGGGGATTACATTGCTGGGGTTCTGATCTTAAGGAGAAAAGCCTAACTTAAAAGGTTCATGCATGTTCGAAATGATGCCCCCCCTTAATCAATTATTCATCATCTTAATTAAATAAAAGAGCCGCGGATCAAAAAATCTGCGGCTCTTTCCATATCTAAA
>CAZNRQ010000039.1:0-13912 GCA_964574845.1 uncultured Bacteroidales bacterium | reverse complement strand
AAGTGCGCCCGCACAACAACTTCATTCTTACAATGTCGTTCTTTTCATAATTCGTTTTGGTTTAATTGTTTAGGTTAATAAATAAAAGCGGTGCGTTGGGAAACGTACCGCTTTATTTACTTTATGACCACAGGCCTGAGTCGAAGAAAGAAAAGTACAGACCGCTCTTTTTACCAATGCCCATTGCTGTTTAAATCAAATATCCGCAAAGCAATAAATATAGGTAAAAAGACCTACGAAAAAACACGCTTTTTACCACTTGTTTTGTATTATGCTTCAAACGTAACTTTGCCTCCGAATTATTCATCGTTTTGCAGGTCGGAGAATATACCCATATAGCCGGCCTGAGATTACAGAAACGTTGCATTTTCATGGTTGTCTTGCAAAAGACATTTGGTTTATAACAAAGCGGCGTGCTGTGAAGTGCGCCGCTTGTTTTTTATATAAAGGATGTTTTGAATTATTTTTTCTTAAGCACCGAAACTATCGAAATGGCGATTAGAATTTGCTAATTATGCTTCAGAGTATCTTTGTTGTTTCCTGATTTTTGCTTTTCTATTTCAAGCAACATCTTTTTCCGGACAGTTTCTTCGTATCGGGAACAACAGCATTTTAGTTCTATGGAAACGCAATTGGGAATAACTATAGGCTTGGTTTGGTGTTTCGGACAGCGTCCTTTACCTATGATTCGGGCAATTTCCTGATAGTCCATTTCAGTCACTTAATTATTATATGGATTTTTGATCATTGGAAAAGTTAAAATTAATAAAAAAAACAATACAAAAAAATAAAAAAAAAAGTTTTCTTGCTGATATGCGATATTTTAGTCACTATAAATATTACATTAGTTAATCTTTTGTTATAAGAACAAAAAAACTGTATAGTCAGTTTTATAACCGGAAATAATTCGCGATATTTGCAGTATACTATACAAAACCTATCCTTACTACGACTATTTTTTTATTTATTCAGCCGCAGCCAACTAAATGATACACGTAAATATTACCCTTACCGGAAAAATACAAAGAGTAGGATTTCGTTTCTTATCCATGCAGTATGCGGTGAAACTGGGAGTTACAGGATTTGTGATGAATCTCGACAAGGACAAGATTTACATCGAAGCCGAAGGGAGTGAAGAAGCCATTGAAAAATTCAAGATCTGGTGCCGCACAGGACAATGCTCGCAAGGGATGAAACACCTGGCCATAGAAAAAGCCGAACTGAAGCATTTCACAGCTTTTGACATCGTGGATTCTAAGTAAGAATTTCGTAGATAATTTATTACAGTTAATTTCCTGGGACGCTATTCCTGCTTTTGGCTTTGCCATAATCACAGCTTGCTTCTAAAAAAACAAAAGGCCCGTCCCTCGCGGACGAGCCTTTGCTCAACCTATCATAAGGGTATGCCTTACCCTATGATAAAAGTATAAGGACCGGTCCAGGGACCGTCGAGGTTGCGATGTTTGATGTTGATATAACGGGCATATAACTGAAGCACATTGCCTGAATTTTGATCTCCATAATCAACAGTGATGGTTGATTTGGTATAGATATTTTTGGTGGTCCCGTCACCAGAGTTGGCAATGGGATTTTTTACCTTGCTTTTGCTGCCTGTATCGGTGCCGGTATCCACATTGGGTTGGTCGATTCGATGAGCTATCTCCACACCGTCAGAACCTTCAGCCAAACTGGGACGTTTGGTATCCACAGTCACTTTGCAACGAAATTTTATTCTGCCTCCGCCCAACTGCTGGCCCATAATATTGCATTGGTCTGCTATGGCCTCCTTTGGATGCGAATAGTTTTCCACAGGCTCAGCTATATGCAACACAAAACGGTCTTGTGGGGTAATATTCGGACTCAACTCCATACGCGACAATATGGGGCTAAACCAGTCGGCGAAATCACTTTGAAATTTTACTACAGTAGGTCGGGTATAGCTCTTATTGTTAGCAGGATCCGTGTGTTTATTATAAATACCTAAATTAGCAGGATCGGAATTTCTCCAAGTTTTGTTGTCATCAGCCAGCCTGCTTAGTTCAGCTGAGGTCATTCCCAGGTTTTCGCCCCGGGTAAGAACTCCGCTTATGATAACCTTCAGATAAGCCAAAACGGCAGCTATATACTTGTCAAATTGATCAAGTTCGGTAGGGATTCTTGTTTTACTCATGATTTCTAGGTTTTTAAATATTTATAATTCAATGCGTTAATATTAATTAAGAGAGAAAATTTACGAAGAGAGAAAGTAGTTTTTGGCTCCGAAAAAGTACTTTCGCTGGGAGAAAAAGTACTTTCGCTGGGAGAAAAAGTACTTTCGCTGAGAGAAAAAGTACTTTCGCTGAGAGAAAAAGTACTTTCGCTGAGAGAAAAAGCACTTTCGCTGAGAGAAAAAGTACTTTCGCTGGGAGAAAAAGTAATTTCTGCTGCAGCCAATTCCATGTTGTTTTGCAACGAATTTATTTCGTAGACTAAGAATAAAGAAGTATAATAACTAAAACTATTTTGAGATTGAGGAAGAAATAATCCTTCAGAACCGAAGGCCCGGCCCCCCGTTTTTACACTTAAACCCGAATTTCCAATTGTTAAGAAAAACATCGCCAATGCAGAATTAAAAATAACTGCAGTAAAAGTACTATCTAATTTCACACTTAAGTGTTAATTTTTATTAATTATTCTTAATTAATGTTAATTTAGCAGGACTTCATTCATTATTTTATTACTTATTCTTCTTGTTATCTGTATGTAAGGTTTGAAATCAGTATTAACAAATGAAATCTCTAATCGAATAACCAATACTAAAGAATACTGTCAATAAACCCGGTTTTTCAAGCGGGTTATTTTATTTTATAATTAATATTTCATGAATCGATAAACATTTTCCAAAAGACTGTTGCTACGCTATAAAATAATGCTTATCTTTACTGCACAATTACCCAACCTAAACCTTGTAAATGCTAACAGCTGGAGGAAGTTATATGAACAATCACATCGTGTCATTATCTCCTGTGAACTGCTGTCTGCTACCAATTGATTATTTTGTTACCAAAATCTTTTTTTTATACCCATGACATGTTGCCATAGGACAAACAATTATTAAATGAAAAAAAACAAACCGTCGAAACCCACAGATGCTAAAAAACCGGCACAATCGGTTCAACCACCCTTTACTGAGGCGGAGGACGAAACCCGCTTCCCCATCGTTGCCATAGGCGCTTCGGCCGGCGGGCTGGAAGCCCTGGAAGATTTTTTTCAGCACATGCCCAACAACAGTGGTTTGGCTTTTGTGGTCATACAGCATCTCGACCCTACCCACTCAGGCATCATGCCCGAACTGTTGCAACGCACCACCGATATGAAGGTGATGCAGGCCACCGACCGGCTGCAGGTGATGCCCAATCGTGTGTATGTGATCCCGCCCAACCGCAGCATGTCCATACTCAACGGGGCGCTCTATTTGTTTGCGCCCACCGAGGCCCGCGGATTGCGTCTGCCCATCGACATCTTTTTCCGTTCGCTGGCCGACGACCAGCACGAAAAAAGCGTAGGCATCATACTCTCGGGCATGGGCTCCGATGGCAGCCTGGGCATACGGGCCATTAAAGAACAAAATGGAGTGGTGCTGGTGCAGCAACCTGATAATGCAAAATACGACAGCATGCCCCGTTCGGCCATAGAAGCCGTGATAGCCGACATTGTGGCCCCCGCCGACGAGTTGCCCGCACGACTGATAGAATTTCTGAAGTATATTCCCGCAGTTCGAACCGACGACGACTTCGAAGCAAAAGCCCAAAGCAGCCTCGACAAGGTAATCATACTGCTGCGCGAACAAACGGGCCACGACTTTTCGCTCTACAAAAAAAACACCCTGATGCGACGCATCGACCGCCGCAAAGGCATTCACCAGATCGACAAGATCAATCATTACGTACGTTTCCTGCAGGAAAACCCCAAAGAGATAGACATACTTTTCAAAGAACTGCTGATAGGCGTCACCAGTTTTTTTCGCGACACCGCCGTTTGGGATAAACTAAAAAACGAAATATTGCCCGCGCTTATCAAACCTATGCCCAACGGCCATGTGATCCGTGCCTGGGTGCCTGCCTGCTCCACAGGCGAAGAAGCCTATTCGCTGGCCGTTGTTTTTAAAGAAGTGATGGAAAAACTAAAGCCACACAAAATTATCACTTTACAGATATTTGCCACCGATCTGGACACCGACGCCATCGAACTGGCACGCAAAGGCCATTTTCCTTACAACATTACGGCCGATGTTATGCCCGATCGCCTCAGCCGATTTTTCACTCCCGAAGGCGATGGCTTTCGGGTGAACAACCCCATTCGCGAAATGGTGGTGTTTGCACCGCAGAATGTGATCAAAGACCCTCCCTTCACCCGCCTCGACCTGCTCACATGCCGCAACATGCTCATATATATGGAGTCCACCCTGCAAAAAAAACTCATGGCCTTGTTCAACTATAGCCTCAACCCGGGCGGCATCATGCTGCTGGGCACGGCCGAAACCCTGGGCAAATACAACGAAGGATTCGAAGAACTCGATAGTCGCCTGAAGTTTTTCCGACGCACCGTATCGCCCGTAATACACGAACTCATTGATTTTCCAAGCTCCTTTTCACGAACCAAAAAAATGACAAAAGAAACTAAAATACCCGCCAAAGAAATTGAGAACATTCAGTCCCTGGCCGACCAGCTGCTACTGCAACGCTTCTCCCCTGCCAGTGTTGTGGTAAATGATATTGGCGACATACTCTACATCACAGGCCGCACAGGCAAATACCTGGAACCCTCGGCCGGCAAAGCCAACTGGAATATATACAGCATGGCCCGCGAAGGCCTGCGCCACGAGCTGCCGGGCGCTTTCCGCAAAGCCATGCTAAGCTACGAGGCGGTGGTGATACGTAACATTAAAATTGGCACCAACGGCGGCACACAGTTTGTCGACCTCACGGTGCAAAAAATTGAAACCCCTATTGCCATACGTGGCCTGATCATGATAGTATTCACCGATGTCCCTGCGATAATAAAGCTTACGGAGCCATCAGTAAAAACCGGGAAATCCTCCGGTGGCGGCCAATTGAAAGAACTCGAACTGGAACTGCAGCGCAGTCACGAAGACCTGCAAAGCACCCGCGAAGAAATGCAAACCTCGCAGGAAGAACTGAAATCGACCAACGAAGAGCTGCAATCTACCAACGAAGAACTGCAATCAACCAACGAAGAACTCACCACATCGAAAGAAGAGATGCAAAGCCTAAACGAAGAATTGCAGACGGTGAATGCCGAACTGCAAAGCAAGGTAAGCGATTTTATGCGCGCCAATGATGACATGAAAAACCTGTTGAACAGCACCGAGATCGCTACCCTTTTCCTCGACAAAGACCTCAACATACGCCGCTACACCGACAACCTGGTGAACATCATCAAACTACGCAAGACCGATACCGGCCGTCCCTTCACCGACCTGGTCACCGACCTGCAGTATCCCGAGATCGACGCTCATGCACGCTCTGTTATGAAAACCCTCACTTCGGTCGAAACGGCCATTGCCACCCACACCGGGCTGTGGTTCACCGTCCGCATCATGCCCTACCGCACCCTGGACGACCGCATCGACGGACTGGTGATCACCTTCAGCGACATCACCATAGCCAAAAAACTCGAAATGGAACTCACCAAAGCCAACGAAGCCCTGCGCGAAGAGAAAAATAAAAAAATAACCCCAACCCCTTAAAAAGGGGCTATAACCAGGTAGTAAAAATAAAAAATAACCCCAACCCCTTGAGAAGGGGCTATAACTTCGACCATAATTATTATAGACAGACTACAAAAAATGACAGTTCAGATTAATAACCTTCCATACTTAAAAGAGAGGCGTATCAGTTTGCGGAAAAATATGACAGATGCAGAACTCGTATTATGGGAAGTTATTAAAGATAAAAAACTTTGTGGGCGCAAATTCAGAAGACAGCATAGTTTCGGAAACTACATTGCGGATTTCTACTGCACTTCAGAGAATTTGATTATTGAATTAGACGGGCAGCATCATTTTACCAAGGAAGGGCTCGAAAAAGACAAGGAACGTGATCAGCAACTTGCCTTATTAGATAAGAAAGTGTTGAGATTTGAAAACAAACAGGTATTAAATAATTTGACAGCAGTATTGAAGCAAATAAAAGCAGAATTTAAATAAATTTATCACGACAGTTTTTTGCCTCCATTTAAGGGCAGAAATTAGATCCGAAATTAAATTGTTCAATCAAAAATCAGGTGTTATGAAAAAAAATACTCCGACTAAGCACAAAAAAGCAGAATCTGTTATAGCCCCTTCTCAAGGGGTTGGGGTTGAAGTTGGAAAATCCAACGAAACCCTCCGCCGCAAAGCCGAGGAGCAAATGAAGAAAAAGGCTTCCAAATCGCTGGGGCCGCTTTCAGAAGTGGATGCGTTGAAGCTCATCCACGAGCTGGAGGTACACCAGATAGAGTTGGAATTGCAGAACGAGGAATTGATGCTGGCAAAAGAACAAGCCTCGGCGGATGCCAATAAATATACTGAGCTCTACGACTTTGCTCCTTCGGGATATTTCACTTTATCTAACGAGGGTAATATTCTAGAGTTGAATCTGTGTGCTGCCACTATGCTCGGCAAACCACGTTCGCAGGCTATAAATAATAATTTCGGACTCTTTGTTACAGGCGATACACTGACTGTTTTTAACAAGTTTCTCGAAAAAGTACTCAAACGCAAAACCAGAGCCGCATGCAACATAAAGCTTGTAACAAAAGACAATGCAACCCTGAATGTTCATCTGACCGGCACGGCCACTGATGACGGGAAAACATGCCATATAACGGCTGTGGACATTACCGAACTTAAAAAAGCGAACGAAGATCTGCTCCAAAGCGAAGAAAAATACCGCCATCTGGTCGAAAACTCAGACATAGGAGTTGCCACCTTCAGTCTCGATGGTACCTTACAATATCTAAATCATAAAGCCTCGCAGAATTTTGGTGGAGGATCGGATGACTTTGTGGGCAAAAACCTTCATGAGATTTTCGGAGAAGAAAATGGCGATATCTATCTGAATCGAATACAGGCAGTTGCCCAAAGCAAGAAATCCCTGGAGTATGAAGACAATGTTTTGCTATCCACAGGCAATTATTGGTTTTTATCCAACCATAGCCGCAACCTCGACGACCAGGGCAAGGTCACGAGCGTAACTGTGTTAGCCCACGACATCACCGAACGAAAAAATGCAGAGGAACAAATCGCCAAAGCCAACAACGAAATAAAACATATTTTCGAACTGGTACCCGATATTCTTTGCGTTGTCAATTCTCAGGGATATTTTATAAACGTTAATCGGGCTTTTAGCAAAATCATGGGCTTTTCTGCCAACGAACTGCTTAAAAAAACCATTTTCGACCTCACACATCCTGATGACCTTGCAGCTACGCGCTTGGCGGTAAATAAAAATTTAGAGGGCCAGCCTTCCATCAATTTCACAAATCGTTGTATCTGCAAAAACGCATCCTTTAAAACAATCGAATGGAATGCAACTCCCTCATACGGAGGCATCATTTATGCTACTGGCCGCGACATTACCGAACGCCGACAGGCCGAAGAAATTCTGCATCTCAATCAGAAAAAACTCAACACCTTTATCGAAGCCACTCCACGGGGTGTTTTTCTGAAAGACGAAAAATTCCGTCATATAGTAGCCAACTCCACCCTTTGCAAACTTTATGGTAAGACCGAGGCCCAGGTAAAAGGCCTGACCGATTATGAATTGATGGAAAAGACCTACGCCGACGATTGCCGCCTTTCGGACATTGAAGCACTGGCATCTAAATCGCCTGTGATGAACGAAGAAATCTGGGGCGATGAGGTGTTCGAGTCCATCAAATTCCCTGTTGAATACGAAAAAGGCAAAATCGGCGTGGGTGGGTATATCAAGAATATTACCAAACGCAAACTAGCCGAAGCCAAACTCAGTGCCAGTGAAGAAAAATTCCGCAGTATGGTCGAAACCACTGCCGATATTATTTGGGAAACCAGCATAGAAGGACTATACACTTACGTAAGCCCCCAATGCGAGAAATTGCTGGGCTATAAGCCAGACGAATTGATTGGCACCTTGCCCTTCAAATATATGGAAGCCGAAGAAGCGAAAAGGGTGAAAAAAGAATCTGACAAAATAGTGGCTACACAAAAGCCTTTTAATGGATTAACGAATACAATTTTACACAAAGACGGCCGCAAATTTATTTTTGAGACCAGCGGTGCACCGTTTTTCGATAAGGAAAACAATCTATTAGGCTATAGGGGTATTGCCCGCAATATTACCGAACGAAAACAAGCAGAAGAGGCTATCAGGATGAGCGAATTCAAACTCAACACCTATTTCGATAATGCCGCCGATGCTATTTATGTGATAGACACCCGTGAGGGAAAAATAGTAAAATGTAACAACCGCGCCTGTGCCGACCTGGGCTACAGCAAAGACGAACTGATGCAGCTAAGCCCTGCGGATATTGAGTTCAAGCTCGATAACAGCGAGATAGAGTCCATTCTCGACAAAGCCTTGTTTGGCAGTTCAGGCACCTTCGAAGGCATGCACAAACGCAAAGACGGCACAGACTTTCCGGTGGAGATCAGAATTAGTTCACTGGCTCCCCTGCAACCCAACCTGGTGTTATCCATAGTTCGCGATATCAGTGCACGCAAGCACGCCGAAAAATCCTTAATGAATTCTTACAAATTACTTCAGAATATTATTGACCTGCTGCCTGTAAAGATCTTCTGGAAGGACCTGGATTTAAATTATCTGGGAGGAAATCTGGCATTTGCTCATACTGCCGGAAAGCCAAGCATTGCTGATGTGACAGGTAAAAACGACTTCGATATGATCTGGAAAGAGCATGCCGAAACCTACAGAAAAGATGACAAAAACCTGCTGAAGACCGGGAAACCCAAACTCAATTTCATTGAAGAAACGATCTCAGCCGATGGTGTGCACCAATGGGTAAAAACCAGCAAAGTACCACTGACCGATCTGAATGGCAAAACCACGGGTATTTTGGGAGTGTATGAAGATATCACAGAACGCAAAAAGATAGAAGAAGTACAGTTGTTCCTGTTAAGCAGCGGCTTTAACAACAAAGGGGAAGATTTCTTCACCTCTCTGGCCAGGTATTTATCGGAGACTTTGGGAATGGAATATGTTTGTATCGACAAACTTTTGGGTGATAACCTCACCGCTCAAACGGTAGCCATATATAACGACGGCAAATTTGACGACAACGTTTCCTACACACTGAAAGACACGCCTTGTGGTGATGTAGTCGGAAAAACCATCTGCTGTTTCCCCGAAAAGGTTTGCCATTTGTTCCCTCATGATGTGGCACTTCAAGACCTGAATGCCGAAAGCTATGTGGGAACCACCTTGTGGAGTTTCGATGGCAAACCCATCGGGCTGATCGCTGTGATCGGAAGGAAACCTCTCAATAATCCTTCCCTGTCCGAAACAATAATAAAATTGGTTGGCATTAGAGCCGCTGCCGAAATGGAGCGTCTGATGTCAGAAGAAGCACTGCGTAAGAGTGAGGCACAATTTAGTTTAATAGCCAACCATACGCATGATATGGTATGGATGATGGATCTCAACCTGAAAACCACCTATGTGAGCCCCTCAGTCGAAAAGGTTCGGGGCTTCACCTTACAGGAGTTAGCTGAACTTCCTTTAGAACAAAATCTCGCACCCGGTTCGCTTCAATATGCTTTGGGAATCTTTCAGGCAGAACTTCCCAGGCTAATGACCGACCCTGATTATGATTTCCCTGAAACACTTCAACTGGAGTTTTACCACAAAGACGGTTCAACACTTTGGCTCGAAACCATTTTCAATGTTTTAAGAGACGAAAACGGAAAGGCAACTTCTGTCATAGGCGAAGGACGTAACATAACAGAACGTCGTAAGGCTGAACAATTGGTAAAAGATTGGAACACCAAGTTCAGCAAATTATCGGCTAATGCTCCCGGATTGATTTATCAGTTCACCCGACGCCCCGATGGTTCTTATTATGTACCTATTGCATCCGAAGGCATAAGGGATATTTTTGGGTGCTCACCCGAAGATGTAGCCGACAACTTCGATGCCATTGCCCGTGTTTTGCATCCGGATGATGCCGAAAGGGTGATAGCCGATATAGAATATTCAGCCGACCACCTCTCCTACTTCACCTGTGAGTTCAGGGTACTCATACCCGGTAGGCCCGTTCAGTGGATTTATTCCAAATCCACTCCCGAAAAATTACCTGATGGCAGTATTACCTGGTTTGGCTTTAATACCAATATTACCAATCTGAAACTCATTCAGGAAGAACTAAAGAAAAGTCAGGATCGCTTCACACAGGTGGCCGAAAATGCCGGCGAATGGATATGGGAAGTTGATATCAACGGACTGTATACCTATGCCAGCCCGGTAGTCGAAAAAGTTCTCGGTTATACTCCGGATGAGATTATTGGAAAAAAATATTTCTACGATCTTTTTTACACGGAAGATAAGGAAGAAACCAAAAAAGCCGCCTTGCAATTGCTGGCATCCGGGCAACCATTAAATAAGTTCCTCAACCGCAATATTCATAAAAACGGTAACATCGTATGGCTTTCCACTTCAGGTTCTCCCATCTTGAACGATGCCGGCGATATCATCGGCTACAGAGGAGCCGATACCGACATCACCGACAGGAAACATGCTGAAGAGCAGTTGACCATTAGCGAAGAAAAATACCGTAGTATTTTCGAGAACGTTCAGGATGTGTTTTATCAGACCGATCTGCATGGGACCATACTTGAAATCAGTCCCTCGATAAAACATTTCTCTGAATTCAACCGCGACGAGCTCTTGGGCAGCAATGTAGCTGACCTGTATTATAACCAGGTCGACAGGCAGGTGCTGCTGAAAGCCCTCAGCGAAAAAGGCTACCTGAACGATTATGAATTGTTGTTAAAAACAAAGACAGGGGATATTAAATACGCATCCATCAATGCCCGCTTAATTTTTGATAAAGACGGAAAACCTCATCATATCGATGGGGCCATTCGCGATATAGGTATTCGCAAAAAAGCTGAGCAAGCCATACGCGAAAGTGATGAAAAATTCGCTATTGCTTTCAAAACATCGCCCTATGCCATCACCATTACCAAAATTGAAGATGGTACTTTTATAGAAGTCAACGATAGTTTTTATTCCATGACAGGATATACAAAGGATGAAACCATCGGGAATGCTTCCATTGCTATGAAAATATGGGTCAATGAGAACAAACGCCAAGAAATGGTTGAATCGCTTAGCAAAGGCAAAGTATTAGAGGGAATTGAGGCTCGTTTCAGAAAAAAAAATGGTGAGATCATCATTGGTCTTTTCTCAGCCCAACTAATAAAAATTCGCGAAAAAACATTTATCTTATCCAGTATAGCCGATATAAGCGAACGCAAACGCGCGGAAGCAGAATTACAGGCTTCGCAGCAAATAATCGCAGGTATCATCAATGCTATTCCGGTGAGAGTTTTTTGGAAAGACAAGAATCTGGTTTATATGGGATGCAATGCAGCCTTCGTGAAGGATGCCGGATTTACAAATGCAGAAGATATCATAGGTAAAGACGATTACCAGATGGGTTGGAGTGCTCAGGCCGAATTATATCGTAATGATGACATACAAGTCATTGAAAATGGTATAGCCAAATTCAACATCGAAGAGGACCGGACCACTCCTGAAGGAAATCATCTTACACTGCTTACCAACAAACTCCCCCTTCGAAATGCGGAAGGTGTGATTACGGGAGTATTAGGGACCTATATGGATATTACCGAAAGGAAACAGGAAGAATCTTATCGTGAGATCAGGCGCGATGTTTTGCAGATACTAAATGATCCGAGCGAATTACGTGTATCTATTGAAATGGTAGTGGCTGTAATTAAGCTACGGACAGGATTCGATGCTGTGGGTATACGTCTCGAGCGGAGGGATGATTACCCCTATTTTGCACAGGAAGGATTTACCGAATCATTTCTGAGAACAGAAAACACCCTAAAATCCAACAGCGAAGCCGTTATGAATTGTATCGACTCGGATGGAAATGAATTTCTGGAATGTACCTGCGGTTTGGTTATATCGGGCAAGACCGACCCAAGCCATCCTTGCTTCACGGTCGGTGGAAGCTTTTGGATTAATGATTCTACTCCACAACTTATTCTCCCCCCTGAGGAGGATCCCAGATTTCAGCCACGTAATATTTGCATACATCAGGGCTATGATTCTTATGCTATGATTCCTATCCGAAACGATAAGCGAATCGTTGGCCTGTTGCAACTCAACAACAGAAAAAAGGATTCTTTTACTCTAAGCACCATACAGATTCTTGAGTCAATTGCTACCCACATTGGTACTGCCATCATGCGTAAGCAGGTAGAAAAAGAATTGGAAAAGAAAATGAACGATATGCAGCGCTTTCATGAACTAACAGTTGGTCGTGAGATTAAAATGATAGAATTGAAAAAAGAAATCAATACCCTGTTAAATGAATTGGGCCAAGACAATAAATATGATATCGTTGGTTAAAAATAAAACTATATGAATTCAGAAATTCCTTTTGAAAAATTTACTAACGAACAAGCTTCAGACACTGCCTCTGATAATTTGTCAAGACTTTTTCAGGCACTGATCGAAAATGCTCCCGATGGAGTAGTACTTATTAATGCAGAATCAAAATTCACTTATGCCAGCCCGGCTGCTATCAGGCTCTATGGCTATGATCTGACCAAAGATTCATCGGCAACACCTGATAGTATTACTCATCCGGATGATCTTGCTATGGTTTTAAGCGAACTGGGAAAGATAATAGCAGATCCAACCTATATTCCCATAATCCAATATAGGGTCAAGAATTATACTGGACAATGGTTTTGGATAGAAAGTACTTTTACCAACCTTTTGGCCGCTCCTGATGTTGAATCTATCGTTATTAATTTCCGGGATATAACTGATCAGAAACTAGCTGAAGAAAAGCTCAGTAAAAGTGAAGACATGTATCGTTCGATTCTGAATGCTTCGCCCGATGATATAACAGTTACCAATTTGGAAGGAACTATAACTTTGGTTTCTTCTTCCGCATATAAAATATTTGGCTATGAACGCGAAGACCAATTATTAGGACGCAGCCTTTTTGATTTAGTCGCACCCGAAGATCATGAACGTGCCCGCGCCAACATCCAACTCATGTTTCAGGAAAATGATGTGCAGGAAGGTGAATACAGCATCTTATGTGGCGATGGAAGTTATTTATTATGCGAAGTCAAAGCCGATCGTATTTGCGACTCCTTAGGACAACCCTATGGTATGATATTCATGATTCGGGATACCACTGAGCGGAAGATGGCTGAGAATAGACTCAATGAAAGTGAATCAAAATACTACAATCTGTACAAATTGATGCGCATGATGAGCGACACCATGCCCGATTTGTTATGGGCAAAGGATGTCAACAACCGATTCATTTTTACAAATAAAGCAGTTTGCGAAAAACTACTAGGAGCTGTGGATACCGATGAACCTATTGGCAAAGATGATATGTTTTTCGCAAAGCGTCAACGTGAACAACAACCTGACATTCTTGATTGGTTTACCTTCGGAGAGCTTTGTATTGATTCGGATGAGATCACTAAAAAAGAAATGAAATACATGCAATTCGATGAATTTGGAAATGTAAATGGTGAATTTCTATTTTTGGATGTTCACAAAGCACCCTTGTTCAATGAAAACAATGAATTCATTGGTCTGGTGGGTTCAGCCCGCGATATCACTGAACGAATGAAAGTGGAACGGTTGTTAAA